>DASQNW010000384.1:0-3920 GCA_035644775.1 Chitinophagaceae bacterium
AAATAATTTATCAAATCAGTGAACTGTCAAAGAAAAGAATTACGGCCGTATTTACCAGCATGAATGCAGTAGAGGCCATTCATCCATTACTTATCAACAATGCTAATTGGCAAGTGTATTGTATAGGCCATGCAACGAAGAAGTTAGTTGCGGAACATTTAAGTGGTGCAAGCATAATAGGAGTCGGCAACGACGCATTGTCGCTAGCTGATACTGTTGCAGCTGACAAACCCGAATTAGTGTACTTCTTTTGCGGCGATCAAAGACGCGATGAGCTGCCAAATAAACTAAAAAGCCACGGTATCAGAGTAGAAGAAATTGTGGTTTATAAAACAATGGCGCGGGAAAAGAAGATCACAACTGATTATGATGGGATTTTGTTTTTTAGTCCAAGTGCGGTTCATTCCTTTTTTAATGGAAACACAATAGGTAGAAACGTGTTGCTATTTGCAATTGGTAACACCACATCAAATGCTATAAAGAAGTTTTCGCAGAATGAAATCATTATCGCTGATCAACCCGGAAAAGACCAACTGGTCAGAAAAATGATTGCTCGTTTAGGCCATGTTCAAAAAACTGATTGATGTATGCAAACGTTGAAAAATGATCTGTTGTTGAAAGCGTTGAAAGGTGAGAAGGTTGAAAGGCCTCCTGTATGGATGATGCGTCAGGCGGGCCGTTACTTACCTGACTATATAAAGCTGAGGGAAAAATATGACTTCTTCACACGTGTGCAAACACCGGAGCTAGCCACAGAAATCACCTTACAGCCTGTTGACCAGATCGGCGTAGATGCGGCGATAATATTTTCAGATATTCTGGTCATACCACAGGCTCTTGGCCTGGAAGTATTGCTTGAAGAAAACAAAGGGCCGATCCTGCCTAAAGTAATCAAATCAAAGGAGGATGTTGATGCGCTGCAGGTGGAAGGTGCAGCAGATCGTTTGCACTATGTGATGGAAGCACTGGCACTCACAAAGGCACAACTGTCCGGAAGAGTGCCGCTTATTGGCTTTGCTGGCGCTCCGTGGACAATCTTATGTTATATGGTCGAAGGCAAAGGGAGCAAAACCTGGGACAAAGCGAAACAATTTGCATATACACAGCCGGACCTGGCGCACGAGTTATTACAAAAGGTTACAGATGCAACGATAAGCTATTTGAAAGCACAAGTAAACGCCGGAGCTGATGTGGTACAAGTGTTTGATAGCTGGGCCGGAACATTGAGCCCCGCTGACTTCAAAACGTTCGCACAACCATACTTGTTCCAGATCGCAGATGCGCTGAAAAATCTAACACCCGTGATTTTATTTCCGAAAGGATCCTGGTATGCGCTGAGAGATTTGAGCACAAGCAGTGCAGCTGGTATTGGTTTGGACTGGAGCATAGAACCCGGTTATGCCCGGGAAGTAACAGCTAACAGAAAAACCCTGCAGGGAAATTTTGATCCAGCTAAATTGCTGGCGCCTATCCCGCAGATTAAAAAGTGGGTAAAGGAAATGATTGATGGTTTTGGTGCACAAAACTACATTGCAAACCTTGGCCATGGCATTACACCTAATGTACCGGTCGATCATGCAAAGGCCTTCGTGGACTCAGTAAAAGAATACCAGGCGTAACTTTTTTTTCGTCTTTTCGAGATAGAGTATGACCATTAAGGATTCATGGATAGCCTACATACACGATCTTCAGAATAAGATCTGCGCTGCTGTAGAAGAGGCAGACGGCGAAGCTAAATTTCTCGAGGACAAGTGGGAAAGACCTGAGGGAGGCGGAGGGAAAACACGGGTCATTGCTAATGGGCGGGTGTTCGAAAAAGGAGGAGTTAATACTTCCGTGGTCTTTGGTGACGTTACTGACGCCATGAGAGTTCAGCTAAAGATTAACGGTGACAAGTGGTTTGCCTGTGGCCTGTCGTTGGTAATTCATCCTCTAAATCCCTTCGTTCCTACTGTTCACTGCAACTACAGGATGTTTGAGTTGTATAACAAGACCGGAGAAGTAATTGACCGGTGGTTTGGCGGTGGTACAGATTTGACGCCATACTATTTGTTTGAAGAAGACGCTGTGCACTTCCACCATGTTTATAAAAACGTTTGTGATGTGTTTGATGAGACATTTTATCCAAGCTTCAAATCACATTGCGACAAGTATTTTGTGAATACCCACAGAAATAACGAACGAAGAGGAATTGGTGGTATTTTCTACGACTATCGAAGGCCCGACGAGAACCGGGATGTATTCTTTTGGATGAAGTTTGGTGCAGCGTGCGGTGATGCCTTCATGAATGCCTATATTCCCATCGTGGAAAAAAGAAAAAGCACTGCTTTTTCACAACATCAAAGACATTGGCAGGAGATCAGGCGCGGCCGCTATGTTGAATTCAACCTTGTTCATGATAGAGGAACTTTGTTCGGCTTGAAGACAAACGGAAGAATCGAAAGTATTCTAATGAGTCTTCCGCCAACAGTGAGATTTGAATATAATTATCAGCCACACCCCGGCAGTGAAGAGGATAAGCTGTTGCAGGTGTGCTTGCATCCACGGGATTGGGTGTAACGAGAGCTAATTCCGCAACAATACGATCCACCTCTTTTCATGTTTAATCATAGAGCATGCATTTACAAAGAAGAAACAGAATATTGAGAGCAACACCTGCCGTCAGAAGCCTTGTTGCTGAAACAACCTTGTCGCCAAACGACTTTATTGTGCCATTGTTTATTGATGAAGGAGAAGGTGTTGTCAATGAAATTACCTCAATGCCAAACTACTTCAGAAGAAGTCTCGACAAAACAGTAAAAGAGGTAAGGGAACTTTCAAACATAGGCCTTAAAGCTGTTTTGTTGTTCATCAAATGCAAGGACGAACTAAAGGATAACACTGGCAAAGAAGCCTGGAATAAAGAAGGGTTGATGCAACGAAGCATTAAAGCTATTAAAGATGCCGTACCGGAAATGTATGTAATGACCGACGTAGCACTGGACCCTTATTCTTCTTTCGGTCATGATGGCATTGTTGAAAATGGAGAAATTGTGAACGATGCTACCGTAGAAGCTTTGGTTAAAATGAGCATCAGCCACGCCGAAGCAGGTGCCGACATGGTAGCACCAAGCGATATGATGGATGGCCGCATCGGAGCCATCCGGCAAGGCCTTGAGCAAAGCGGATTTAGTAGGACGGGTATCATGGCTTACAGCGCAAAGTATGCCTCTTGCTTTTACGGTCCTTTCCGCGATGCTCTAGATTCTGCACCAGGCTTTGGTGATAAAAAAACTTACCAGATGGACTATGCAAATCGTGCTGAGGCCATCAAAGAAGTAATGCTTGACGTAGAAGAAGGAGCAGACATTGTGATGGTGAAACCTGCTTTATCATATCTCGATATTATTCGTGAAGTGAAAAATACTGTTCACGTGCCGGTAAGTTGTTATAACATCAGCGGCGAATATGCGATGATAAAAGCAGCTGCAAAAATGGGTTGGGTCGATGAAGAAAAAGCCATTATAGAGACGCTCACTTCCATGAAGCGTGCCGGTGCGGATTTGATTGCAACTTATTTTGCTAAAGAAGCAGTGAGGCTGATTAATTGAAGTATCGTCATGGCTGGGCCAGCTTTCTATGCATAATACAGGCATGTTGCACAGGTGAACGACACTTACTCAGTTTATAAAATTTACAATGAACATTCACAAGAGCATAGAATTGTTCCAAAGAGCGCAGAAAAGTATACCTGGTGGTGTAAACTCACCGGTACGGGCGTTTAAAAGCGTGGGAGGAACACCCGTTTTTTTCAAAAAAGCAAAAGGCGCTTACCTCTTCGATGAAGATGGAAACCGGTATATAGACTACATCAACTCTTGGGGTCCGATGATTTTAGGTCACGCTTATGATCCTGTAGTAGACGCCATTCGGCAAAAAGC
>DASQNW010000385.1:0-8386 GCA_035644775.1 Chitinophagaceae bacterium
GATCGTTCTGTGCCTTGTGTTTGACAATACGTTTCCACATTTGCAGGCCTCGGTCAACTTTGTGAAAGATCACAACACCTGTATTGAATTTTCCTGCTTCCAAATTTATGTTGAGATGAATAGTATCTTTTAATTGGGCAACAGGATCGACGGCAAAGCTGAATTCCTTGAACCCTACCGAGCTGATCTCAAGTGTATCCTTAGGCCAGCTGTAGAACTGAAATTTAAAAGTGCCAGCAGAGTCGGTCAATTTGCCTATGCCTGATTTTAAAAAGCGCACAGACGCAAAAGGTACTCGTTCCCCGCTATGTTGATCATTTACAACGCCGCTTATAACCTTTAGCTGGGCATGCGAACCACATGGTGAAAGAACGGTTCCGCATAGAAGCACGAAACTTCTAATCAGGAACAGCAGCAGTTTCATTGCTCAAAAATAAAACTCTACAGTCAATACCACAGAACCAAAACGGTATGGTGGCTTTGCCACATTATGAACGGCAATGTTCAGACAGCTCTTCAATAACATTAGTAAGGCATAATTTTTTCGGCATACAAAGCGTAGTAATATTTTTTTACTCAAAAATTTAATCATATGGCAGACAAAAAAAACTACTCCAATCCCTCTAACTACGAAGATTGGGATCAGATGAAAGAACGATACAACCGGGAGGGTAATTACCAGCAGCAGAATTTTCATGGTGATGATCAAAACCGGCAGCACCGTCAGCAGTCAAGTAATTATGATCAGCAGCAGGAATATGGCCAACGATACAATCAGAATTATGGTAATCAACAGTCGCGCAATTATAATGATTATCCAAATTATGGCGGCTATGGAAATCAGCAAAGAAGAGACGATTACGGCGCAAATTATAATCAGCAATCACGTGAAAACTCGCGATGGAATCAACAGAATCAAGGCAACCAATACGGCAATTCTGGTAGTCATAACCAGCACAATCAACCAAACGAGCACGATTGGAGGCACACCGGTAGCCATATAGGTGGTTTCCGTGGAATGTATGGCTATGATCCACGCAGTGAGTACGACCAGAGACATGATTATGCCGATCAAAACAGGAATCGCGATCAGAGAAGGGGTGGTGACAATGACCGTGACTGGTGGGAAAAAACTACTGATGAAGTTGCATCCTGGTTTGGCGACAAAGATGCTGAAAGCAGAAGACGAATGGACAAAGTGAGCGGACCTCACAAAGGAAAAGGGCCACGCGGTTACAAGCGCTCAGACGAACGAATCAAAGAGGACATCAATGATCGTTTGTATGATGACTCATTTGTGGATGCCTCTGAAATTGACGTGAAAGTAGATAACGGCAACGTGATATTAAGTGGCGTTGTAGACAGCCGGCAGGTAAAACGCAGGGCCGAAGATATTGCAGAATCAATTTCAGGCGTTCATAATGTAGAGAATCATTTGCGTGTTGCTAAGTACGATACTTATGTTGGCAGCGCAGGAATTGCAAGTTCTTCCACTCAAGTTAGCCATGACAAGGAAAATGACAGAACAGCTTAGGTTGTTTTGAGATAATGGGCAAAGGCGTTCCGCATTAGCGGAACGCTTATTGTTTTAAGCAACACAAAAAAAGAACGGTTATGAGGTATATACTATTATCTATCATGTGTGCAAGTTTGGTTGTCGCGTGCGATCAAACTGCAACGGTTCTAAACACAGAAACTGAAGATAGAGCCAAGCTGACGTCATCAAATAATAATGCGTTTTTTAGCAGCTCGCCAAACCCTACAATCACTCCCCAGAATTCCTATTCAGATCTGTTTCTGGATAGCGTTTCGATAGAAAGATATCTGTCAGAGAATAAAATTCAGGATTCCACAGCTAATAACATTCGTAGCTTTTACAACAAGCGAAACTATCAGTTTGCATGGTTCAACAGCAATGGCTTTACTGAACAAGGACGCGGATTTTGGAATCTGTATCATCACACCCACCAGGATAAAGAAGCAACAAACAAGAAATTGCTTCAGAAAATGGATACGCTGATAGAAATAGATACTTTAAAGGTTACGGCAAGCGACAGCTCATATATTGCAACTGAGCTTGCGTTGACCAGACAATTTATCAACTACGTATTGGCAAATAATAATAGTGGCATCTTCAGCGGCATTTCATTATATCAATTCATTCCAGAAGTTAAAGTGCAGCCTATGGCATGGGCGGATTCACTGTTGAACAAACAGGAAGGTACCGCTAGAACAGATAGCTCCACGAAAGCAACGGCACCCTACCAGATGATGAAGCAAAAATTGAGAGATTACTATACTATTGCTCAAAATGGTGGCTGGGGTACTGTGTCGCTGCAAGGAAAATCCCTCAGGAAAGGGGCAGCCTCACCCTCTGTGGTTGCTATTAAAAAAAGACTGCAGGCTACCGGCGAATACACTGGCGCTGACACATCGAATGTATATAACGACTCTCTAGAAGTTGCTATAAAAGCTTACCAGCAAAGACACGGCATGCATGCCACTGGTATTATTACAGACTCCGTCGTGAAGGCGATGAATGTTCCCGTTGAAAGACGGCTTGAGCAGATCATTATAAATATGAATCGTATGGCGTGGATGCCAGCTCCTTCATCAGATCGGATCATATCTGTGAACATTCCCGAGTACATGCTCTACGTGCATGAGAACGGCTCCAGGACAATGGACATGCAGGTTGTAGTGGGAAAACAAGGTGCTACGACAATGATGTTTAACGGCAACCTAAACCAAATTGTGTTCAGTCCGCACTGGAATATACCTGAAGAAATAGTAAAGGAAAAGATATTACCGGCCATGAAATCTGATCCTTCTTATCTAAAAAAGAACAACATGGAAGTAGTGAAACAAAACGACAGTTTACCTACAATCAGGCAATTACCAGGAGATCAAAATGCTTTAGGAAAAGTAAAGTTCTTGTTCCCGAACAGTCATGATATTATACTGCACGACTCACCAAATAAAGAACTCTTTGCAAGAGACAAGAGGGCCTTTAGCAATGGCTGTATAAGACTGGCTGATGCGGAAAAAATGGCCGTCTACCTCTTACAAGACAATCAATCCTGGACGCGTGAGAAAATAAGGGCAGCAATGAACAGCAATAAAGAGCAATATGTTTCCATAAACAAACCAGTGCCTGTCATCATTTCGTACTACACTGCGTGGGTTGATGAGGATGGGCAACTGAATTTCCGCGATGATGTTTATGGACATGACATGGCTGTTGCGCAACGAATGTTCACCACTAGTGCGTACAATAATGTAAACGGTAACATAGCTGATTCTTCAATACACAAAAAAGATTCTGCAAAACTGTAATCGGCAACAGTAACTAAAAAGCACCACTTCACACTGGTGCTTTTTTATTGACTAGCGAGTTATCTTTATCTCAAAAGTTGCTTTATGAATCGTTGCTGGCTCACTTCATTCGCTACCCTATTGTGTTTGTCCTTACTGGCTCAAAACGGAAAGGTATTGGATAACCTTTCAATGAAGAGTAAGATCCTCAATATGGATAGGAAGTATGCAGTTTACCTTCCGCCGGATTATGAAAGCTCACAACGATCTTACCCGGTGCTGTATTTACTACACGGCAGTGGCGATGACCAAACAGGCTGGATTCAGTTTGGTGAAGTATTGAACATTGCAGACAAGGCGATTGGTGAGGGCAAGGCAACACCCATGATCATTATCATGCCCGATGCACATACAACCCGCAGAGGGTATTCAAATAATGTCACCGGCACCTGGCGTTATGAAGATTTCTTTTTCCAGGAGTTAATGCCTTTTGTT
Organism: Chitinophagaceae bacterium; assembly: GCA_035644775.1. Lineage (GTDB taxonomy): Bacteria > Bacteroidota > Bacteroidia > Chitinophagales > Chitinophagaceae > Flavisolibacter. The sequence goes on from DASQNW010000385.1 coordinate 3,811, forward strand.
GAAAAAACCTATCGAATAAAAACGGAGAAAAGATTCAGGGCCATTGCAGGTTTGTCGATGGGAGGTGATGGCTCCTTCACTTATGCACTACACCGACCAGACCTTTTTGCAGCTGCATGTCCACTAAGTGCTGCCACAGGCCCTTTGAACATTGATGATGCGAAAGCTAGATTGTCACGAGAACATCCCAATATTTCTGACACTGCAATCGCTGCTTTCTTCAAGCGGCAAAGTGTGTTAGAGTTAGTGAACAATATGCCTGAAGATCAGAAAAAAGCAGTGCGCTGGTATATAGATTGTGGAGACGACGACTTTCTTTACGAAGGCAATTCATTAGTTCATATTGCTATGAAGAAAAAAGAAATACCCCATGAGTTTAGAGTGAGAGACGGAGCACACAACTGGACCTACTGGAGAACAGCACTGCCGGAGGTTTTAGGGTTCGTTTCTATGAGCTTTCACCAGTTCTGAGCCTAATAGGCCACCCGCCACCAGTTTCTAGAATTTTTGACTCACTGTTTGCAAATTGCTGCACAATTATTGCTGAGTGGTGGCATCAAACCAACCTTATGTTGTTCAACTTCGCCAGTAATGTTCATTTTACGAAGCTGTTAAAGGCTGCTGAACGCCTTCGAGAATTCAACTTCAGGAAAATAAAAGACCCCGCAGAAGAAATTTTTAATGTTGATGTTGCGGATGACCGGGGTAACAGAATCATCTTCCGGATGAGAAAGCAAGATAATCGCTGGCAATTGACAGATGATGATTTACCAACCTGGATAACAGCCAATGAAAACAGGTTGAACGATGTTATTTCCGAAGAAGGTTATTAACCATCTATGCTCTCTTTGATAAAAGGGAAAATGCGTTTTAGGTGAATGTATTTCTTAGGAATTGGAGGTCATTGGTGAGTGCAACGGGATTATGGTTTTGTCCCTTATGCTTTATCAGAAGCAAATCAGCGGTATTGAAAATATATTTCCGTGGCTCCATATCCAAATGAAGGATGATATTGATTCACAAAAGTTTTTACTTCACTCTTTAAGCGGAGTATGTCATGAATTTCATCTCTCAACCTGCCACTTCCTACGCCGTGAATGACTATCAGTGTAGGTTGGTGATGGGCCAGTGCAAGATCATACCATTTTTCAAATTCTCTTAGTTGCATATCAAGTATCTCTGCATTAGATAAGCCTTTCCAGTCCTCTGTTATCTTTTCTATGTGAAGATCAATTACAGTTCGTGCAGTTGGCAAGTGCATCCTTGCTTCAGAAGCTTTGTATATTTTTCCAGCTGGGGAGCCGAGTGACCCGATCTCCAGCTTATCTTCTAATAGTTTATCAGGGTATTGCTCAAACAGCCGGAAAGCAATAGTGGCTTCTCCTTTTTGCTGCATCGTTTCTATTCTTGCAAATAATTGCTTCGGCTTCAATTTCAGACTTGTAGTATGAGATTCAGCTTTTCGTTTGTCAGGTTGAAGAAGAGAAAAACTTAACACGAAAGAGGGGCTGTCGTTTACATCCTGAAAAGGTATATCGTGCAGGTAAAAATCTTTGAAGCTGTATACTTCATTTTTTAGTTCAAACTCGTTGGCGCCAAAATATTGAAGCCTGTAAGTAAACTGGTATCCTTTGTCTGTCCTGTTGGCAAGGTGCACCTTTAGCTCCTGCACAAAGTCGTCACCGAATTCATCAGTATCAAAAACAGGCACTATGGATAGCCATACACCGTCGGCTGCAGGCTGTTCCGGCTGTTTTTCTTTTTTGATTTCGTCAACAAATTTCTTCTCCTTTTTGGGAAATAGCTTTTGTCCTGAAAATCTTTTAAAATATGGAAAATCCAGTTGATCGATGTAGGCGGGAAACTTTACTCCTCTCACCTCTACCATCACCATCTTTTCATTGATGATGTCGATAACCTCACCTTCTTCATTTGAATGCAGCACCAACACCTTATCGCCGATCTGAAATTTCATAATAGCAAGTTACCTATTCATTTGTACTGGTCCTTACGCTCAGCGCAACACGTATGCGCACGAAGAAGCTAAAAAAAGGATTACTGTATGTAATCAACTGGTTTGTCCTCTGGCTCGTCTGACAAGGGCTGTGGGTGCACCTTAGCAGCTTCGCCCTTACTAAGTTTGGCAATCTTTATTCCTGCATAAGCAAAGATCACTGTCATAAACGGGCTGAGGATATTAAAAAAACAATATGGAGCATACACAAAAGTAGATACCCCCAACACGGCGGTCTGCGTAGCGCCACAAGTGTTCCAGGGAACGAGCACTGAGGTAACCGTACCAGAATCTTCAAGGGTGCGGCTAAGATTTTCCGGAGCAAGGTTTCTTTCTTTGAAAGTTTCTGCAAACATTTTTCCAGGCACCACTATGGAAAGGTATTGATCAGAGGCTGTTACGTTCACAAAAACACAACTACCTGCGGTAGTCGCCACCAGGGAACCTGTAGATTTCGCTTTGTTAACAAGAGGACTCGTGATCCGCTTCAATAGCCCCGCTTCTTCCATTATTCCGCCAAAGCTCAAAGCACAAAGAATCAACCAGACAGTATTCAACATCCCAAACATTCCCCTGGCCTTCAGCAACCCTGAGGCGATCTCATTGTCAGTGGTGACCTTCACTTCAGTAGACATAGCATTGATGATTGCCATGTACGACTGTTTCCAATAACTGCCGTTTATACCGGATACTTCAGCTACAATCTGAGGCTGAAAAATCACTGCAAACAGCCCGCCGAACAAAGATCCAATTAGCAGTGCCGGAAGTGCGTTTACCTTCCTGATAATCATCCAAATCACTATTGCCGGCACCACAAACAAAACAGGATGAATTAAAAACCTTCCATCAATTGCTGCGGAAAGAGCATCTGTATTTTGAACGGAACTTACATGATCCGAAAACAGCCCAAACGAAAGGAAGATTAACAGAGCTACCATAATGCTCGGGACCGTAGTATACATCATATACCGGATGTGTGTGAAAAGATCGGCACCCGCCATTGCAGGCGCAAGGTTGGTGGTGTCTGACATAGGTGAAATCTTGTCACCGAAATACGCACCTGATATTATGGCTCCTGCAATCAGGCCTTCGTGCAATTGAAGTGCCTTGCCTATTCCTAATAAAGCAATACCTACTGTTGCCACTGTAGACCAGGAACTGCCTGTGGCGAGGCTGACCACGCAACAAACAATTACAGTAGCAAACAAAAAAATGGTGGGGTTCAGCACCTTCAGACCATAATAGATCATTGCAGGTACAATACCGCTAATGAGCCATGTGCCGGCTAAGGCGCCTATAAGTAATAGTATCAAAATAGCAGGTAGAGAGGCGGTAATGCTGTTAACCGCTCCTTTCAACAATCTGTTAAATGGAAGTCCCAATCGCAAACCTATCAACACAGCCACGGCAGCAGCAATAATGAGAGCAATTTGATTAGCACCCGACGTGGCCATATCTCCATAGTACACCACGTTTAAAACCAATAAACCTATGAGGAAAACAACAGGTAAAAGAGCTTGAAACAAGGTTGGCCGCCGTTCTAAAACCTTCGACATAAAGGAACTAAGTTTCTCTAAATTAAATTTTTACCCTACAAAACAATACACCCATTGGAATTTGATAAAAGTCAGATGAGAAAGTAATGTACGTCATTGCCTTCGCCTGCGACAAATGACAACTTTGTGCCAGAAACAAAAATGTATGGAAACATTACTAAACCAACCAACACTGAATCAATCAATTTCACTTGGCACACGTGAGCAAAGCAGCAGACCTTCCATCTTTAGAAGATTTTTGAGCTGGTGCGAAAGCCAGGAAGAATACAGATTCGGATGGCTTGCAGTAGCTTTATCTGTTCACGGCTGTGCGCTAACCCCAATTACACTCTTTGCAATTATTCTTTCCGGAACTAATATCTTCTTTTTTGTTCTTGCGCTGATTGCGATGGGGATGACGCTGGTAAGTAACCTTGCAGCCTTGCCAACAAAAGTTACCATCCCTGTTTTCTTCTTTAGTATTGCAATTGATCTTGCAATAATTACTTCATGTGCCTTTGTGGGATTTGACATAACGAGAACTTACATCTAGAAAGTTGACACCTGGTATTTATCCTTACCTCAATGTTCCCTTTCAATAAGGAAAAGAGCCAATTGCCGTAGCGGCTCCTTTCTTGATTCTTGCACTGAAATTTCCTGCAAATGCCGCAAGGATTCCTGAAGGTAGTTGCCTTTTAGGCTCTTAGCCCACTCTTCTACTTTGCATTGGTGGAAGATGTCTAGAACACGTTCAACCTTAGTATCATCATCAACTTGCAATGATTTAACTAGCTCCCGCTTCTGGGCTTCGGTAGCTGTTTCCAACACATGTATGAGGAGGAAAGTTTTTTTGTTGGAACGGATATCGCCACCTACCTGCTTACCAAATTTTTGTGGGTCACCGAAGGCATCTAGATAATCATCCTGTACCTGGAAGGCCAGTCCCAGTTTTCTTCCAAACTCGTATAGTAGTTGCTGGTCATGCTCTGTCGCATCTGCAAGTATAGCCCCCATCTTCAAACTGGCA
>DASQNW010000386.1:0-12652 GCA_035644775.1 Chitinophagaceae bacterium
CCAAAGGTCGCTTTTTACTTCCTGCTGGAGTAAAAAAACAGCTGCCCGCCGGAGAAAATACCCGATTCGTTATCAACAGGGGATTTGAGAAATGTTTGAGCCTCTACACAATGGAAGGCTGGGAGCCGCTGTATGCAAAAATTCAGAGGCTTAATGACTTTGATCCGCAAGTGCGGGAGTTCAGAAGATACTTCCTCAACGGTGCGACGGTAGTAGAACCAGATGGTGCAGGTAGATTGTTGCTGCCGCAAAACCTGAAGGAATACGCAGGCCTCGAAAAAGACATCGTCCTTGCTTCTGCGGTTGACAAGATTGAGATCTGGGCAAAAGATAAATACCAACAGTTCTTTGACTCATATTCACCGGATGACTTCAGCAATCTTGCTAAACAGGTGATGGTAGACGATAGGGAGGCAAACTGAGCATGAAAGAACCTTCAGTTTCAGAAGCCAACAGCAAGCGGGATGATTACCATGTTCCTGTTCTGCTGAAGGAGGTTCTTGAGCACTTGTGCATTCAACCGGACGGAATTTATGTGGACTGCACTTTCGGAGGGGGAGGTCACAGCAAAGCTATTCTCCAGCAGCTAAACACGAACGGGAGATTGGTTGCCTTCGACCAGGATGATGACGCCAGACGCAACCTGCCTGATGACCCCCGGGTGCTTTTTCTGCCACATAACTTCCGCCACATGAAGCGATTTCTTCAGTTGCACGGCATAAAAGAAGCGGACGGGCTGCTGGCAGATCTGGGTGTAAGCAGTCACCAGTTTGACGAAGCGGAACGAGGGTTTTCTACAAGGTTTGATGCGGCACTTGATATGCGAATGGACCAGCGGCAGGAGAAAACAGCGTCAGCAGTCGTGGGTTCATATTCAGAGCAACAACTGCACAAGATTTTTGAGCAGTATGGCGAGGTAACAAACTCAAAGACGCTGGCCCGGAAGATTGTAGAGGTAAGAAAAACCACACAGCTCGATTCTGTGGAGAGCTTTAAGAACGCCTTGAGGCCGATTGTGAAAGGAAATCCTAATAAATACTTTGCCCAGGTATTTCAGGCACTGCGCATAGAGGTAAACGAGGAGTTAGACGCTTTGAAAGAGATGCTGATGCAAATACCACAGGTGTTAAAGTCCGGCGGAAGAGCAGCGATCATCACTTTTCATTCACTGGAAGATCGACTGGTAAAAGTTTTTTTCAGAGATGAGCGGTTTGAAGCAGTAACGGAGGATCCATTCTCTATAACAGGAGAAACACAAAAAAGCTTGAAAGCGGTCAACAAAAAGCCCATTGAACCGGCGGAGGATGAAGTGAGACGAAACCCGAGGTCCCGAAGTGCAAAGCTGAGGGTGGTTGAAAAAATCTGAGGAGTATGCACGAAGTACAGTAAAATTTCAAAAAGTTGCTAATGAAAGATTCAATAAAAAAAACACGGTTGCACTGGCAGAGGGTGTTGAATTACCAGGCTGTTGTAAAGCAAATACCGTTTTTTCTATTTCTGGCTTTCATTGCAGTAGTGTACATATACAACGGTCATTTTGCTGATAAGACTATCCGTGACATCAGCAAAACGCAACGTGAGTTGAAGGAGTTGCAGTATGAATACAAGACAGTGAAAGGAGATGTGTTGTTTAGAAGCAAACAGAGCGAACTGGTAAAGGCTGTGGAGCCATTAGGCTTGAAAGAGCTCACAGCCGCGCCTATAGTTATGATCGATAGCAGTAACATCAATAAATAACTCAAACAACGCCGCTGCGTGGAAATCAAACGGGACATACTTTGGAGAGTGTACCTAAGCTTCATAGGTATACTGCTACTCAGTTTCGTGGTGTTAGGCAGAGCATTTTACATACAAAATGCTCAGGGTCACTATTGGCGAAGCCTTTCGGACAGTCTCCATCAAAAGTTTGTGGAAACAGATGCGGAACGGGGCACCATTTACAGCGAAGATGGTCAGATGTTGAGCACCTCAATTCCATTTTTCAACATTTACATGGACTTCGGAGCTGAAGGCCTGCGAGATAAGAGCGGCAAACGTTTCAAAGAAAACCTTGATTCTTTCTCTATTGGTCTCGCCAAGTTCTTTGGTGATAAAACCGTTTCTGAATATAAGAAAGAATTGAAGCAGGCCTACCGTCAGAAAAATCGATACTACCTGCTGAAAAAAGGACTTTCATTCGAACAATACAAAACCTTTCGCGAACTGCCGCTGGTGAGGCTTGGCCGCAACAAAAGTGGTGTGATCACGGAAGTGAAGTCAAAGAGATTAAATCCCTACGGCATACTGGCCAAAAGAACCATTGGACTTGCTCGTGAAAACGCACAAAATGTGGGGCTGGAGAGAACTTATGATACGCTGCTGAAGGGTGTTACAGGAAAACGACTTGTCCGCTTTATCGCCGGGGGAGCTGCTGTTCCGGTGGAAGGCTACGAGATTGAGCCCGAGAATGGGAAAGACATCATTACTACAATCGACGTTTCCATCCAGGACATAGTTGAAAATTCATTGATGAAAATGATGGTGCAGAGCGAGTCGCAATTCGGTACCTGTATTGTCATGGAAACAAAAACGGGCAAGATCAAGGCAATTGCAAATCTTGGAAAGGCTCAAGAAAACACCTACGACGAAAACCTGAATTTTGCTCTTCAGACTAATGAGCCCGGCTCCACCATCAAGCTGGCAACACTGCTTGCAGTGCTCGACGCAGGCGCGGCAAGGATTAATGATTTGGTTGAAGTTGGCACAGCTGGAAGTGCCTATGTTGGCGTACGCAATATCAACGATGCAGAGCGATCACCGAAATCTATTTTAACCGTTAAAGAATGTTTTGCCCACAGCTCTAACGTAGGCATGAGCAAACTCGCATATAAAGCATTTGCGGGCAATCCTGACGCCTTCAAAAAATATCTCCATCGTTTTCATCTTGATGAAAAAGTAAATGTGGGACTCATGGGTGAAGAAAACCCTCTTCTCCCGCGGTGGAAAAAAAATAAGGAGGGTCTGCATGCAATGCTTACAATGAGCTTTGGCTATGCTATAGAAGTAAGTCCGTTCCACACCTTGATGTTATACAATGCGGTGGCGAACAACGGCAGAATGGTTCGCCCTTACCTCGTGAACAGTATTAAAAACAATGGCATTGAAGTAAAAGGCTTTGCCACCGAGACGATCGACGAACTAATCTGCAAGCCGGACGTGATTGCTGCGGCTCAAAAAAGCATGGAAGCCGTGGTAACAGAGGGTACAGCAAAAACTGTTTTTGCAGATGTGCCATTTGCAGTAGCAGGAAAAACGGGCACAGCACACGTAGCTGGTGGAAAGGTTAAGTACCACGACGGTGTGTACCAGGCATCATTCGTGGGGTACTTCCCAGCTAATCAACCGGAGTACACTTGTATCGTAGTTATCAAGACAAAGCCACATGCTGCGCAGCATTATGGTGGGCAATTGGCCGCACCTGTTTTCAAGGAAGTTGCTACAAAATTGTATGCAATGTACGTGCAGCGAAAGAATGCAACACCCGCCATTTTGGTTAAGGATAGCTCCTTCTACAGCTACACAGGCAATAACACTGAAATAAAAAACATTCTTGGGGAAGTGAAGCTGCAGTACACCGATTCTGCACCTAAAGCAGCATGGAGTGTTGTGCACAACCAGCCGACAAAACCAGTTCTTAAACCGGTTGCAGTCACTGCTAAAAAGCAAGTGCCCGATACACGCAACATGACGTTGAAAGATGCTCTTTACGTGCTTGAAAGCCTTGATATGAAAGTAGTGGTTAAAGGTAGGGGGAGAGTAGTAGCACAAAGCATTGTACCAGGAACCGCAGTCACTAAAAAACAAAACATCACCCTTTTACTTAACTAGTGAAGAAGCTATCGGAAATATTATACAAGGTTCCTATCACTGCAAAGAGTGGCAGCATGGAACTGGATATTTCAGCAGTACAGATCGACTCACGAAAAGCACAGCGCGGAAGCTTATTTGTGGCTGTAAAAGGTGCAGCGGTGGATGGACACGAATACATTTCAGCTGCCATTGAAAGAGGTGCTATTGCTGTTATTTGTGAACACCTGCCTTCAGAACAGAACACTGGTATTACATACATACAGACATCGAACAGCGCTGAAGCGGCAGGAGTGATTGCGCACAATTTTTATGAGCACCCATCGGCCCGTGTAAAACTTGTAGGTGTGACCGGCACCAACGGTAAAACAACGATCGCGACGCTACTTTATAAACTGTTCACCTGCCTTGGTTACGGTTGCGGTTTAATAAGCACTGTCGAAAACAGAATAAAGGGCTCTGTTGTCCCGGCTACCCATACTACACCTGATGCCGTAAGCCTGAATGCGTTGATGAAGCAAATGGCAGATGAAGGATGCACCCACGTTTTTATGGAGGTAAGCTCGCACGCAGTGCACCAGCGGCGCATTGCTGGACTGCAGTTTGCCGGAGCATTGTTCAGCAATATCAGCCACGACCATCTTGATTATCACAAGACCTTTGACGAATACATCAAAGCTAAAAAAGCTTTCTTCGATGGCTTGCCTTCTACTGCTTTTGCAATTACCAATCTCGACGACAAAAGAGGAACGGTGATGCTTCAGAATACGGCGGCGAAAAAACTCACCTACAGCTTAAGGGTTCTGGCAGATTTCAAGGGCAAGGTGTTGGAAAACCTACTGACAGGGCTGGTGATGAACATCAACGATCAGGAAGTGCACTTTAGGTTGATTGGAGAGTTCAACGCATACAACCTGTTAGCCGTGTTTGGAGCTGCTACTTGCCTGGGTGAAGATAGAGCTGATGTGCTGCAGTGCCTGAGCAACACCACAGGTGCCGAAGGCAGGTTTGATTACATTATATCTTCTAAAGAGCGGGTGATTGGAATTGTAGATTATGCACATACACCCGATGCGTTAAAGAATGTATTATCTACTATAAAGAAATTGAAAGTTGGAAAAGAGCAGCTGATTACCGTAGTAGGATGTGGTGGCGACCGGGATAAGACAAAGCGGCCGCTAATGGGGGAGGTTGCGTGTGAGCTGAGTGACCGGGTTTTGTTCACTTCTGATAATCCACGGACAGAAGATCCAGCTCAGATAATTGCAGAAATGGAGGCGGGCCTCAGTACCGCTTCTAAAAGGAAATTCATTTCCATTCCTGACCGTAGACAGGCAATCAAAACCGCCGTTAGCATGGCAGCAGCAGAAGATGTAGTGCTGATTGCGGGTAAGGGCCACGAGAAGTACCAGGAAATCAACGGTGTGAAGCACCACTTTGATGATAAAGAAGTGCTGAACGAAATGTTTGAGTTGCTGGGTAAGTGAAGGTGTGTGTAGTAGTTCGTGAAGGAGCATTGAGGGTGGTAAAAAAGTTGAATGGAAGACAAGGCGTAGAAGTGTGCGACGCAACGAAGATGATGAGGGTTAGTGAGCAGGTTTAGAAATATTCAAGAAAAAGTATCAACAGTGCTGTATCACTTATTTGAATGGTTTAGAGCAGAGGGAATTAGGTTTCCTGGAGTGGAGCTGTTTCGTTTTATAACATTCCGGGTGCTAGTGGCAGTACTGCTTTCATTGTTCATCACAACTGTTTACGGAAAAAGGATCATCAACCTTTTGCAACGCAGGCAGATTGGTGAGTCGGTTCGGGAGTTAGGACTGGCGGGCGAAACGAGTAAGAAAGGCACGCCGACCATGGGAGGAATTATAATTATTCTGGCGATACTGATCCCGACCTTACTGCTTGCCAATCTCGAGAAGGTGTACATAAGGCTGATGATTGTAAGTACAATCTGGCTGGCTGTAATTGGCTTTGTAGATGATCTTCTAAAGCTGAAAGCAAAAAAGCAAGCGCTGCAAAAAGGTGAAAAGTACAAAAAGTCAGATGCAGATGGTTTGGCAGGATGGTTTAAGATATTGGGGCAGGTGGGTCTTGGTGTGATCGTAGGTGCAACTCTTTATTTCAACAATAATGTACAGATCTGGAGAGAGTATCAAGGCACTCCACGCACAGGTGACACTAGTGTAATAAAACGTGAATTCAACGGACGTATCAAATATTTTGTAACGGCGAAGACTCCCATCACGACCATCCCTTTTGTAAAGTCGCACGAATTCAATTATTCCAAATTGCTGCCCGCAGCCTTAAGAGAATATACGTGGGCGCTGTACATATTGATTGTGATATTCATTATCACTGCGGTGTCAAACGGATCGAATATCACCGATGGACTGGACGGCCTGGCAACAGGAACGACTGCCCTAATTGGATTGTGTTTGGGTGTATTTGCCTATGCCAGCGGAAGTCTGCTTGTAGCCGATTACCTGAACATAATGTACATACCTAACCTTGGTGAGCTCTCGATTTTCATTGGAGCAATGATTGGAGCATGTGTTGGATTCCTCTGGTACAATGCATACCCTGCGCAGGTGTTCATGGGTGATACTGGAAGTTTAACACTTGGAGGGTTGATAGCTGCACTGGCAATTATAGTTCATAAAGAATTGCTGATACCAATTTTTTGTGGGGTGTTCTTCGCCGAAAGTTTAAGTGTGATGCTGCAGGTGGGTTACTTCAAATACACCAAAAAGAAATATGGCGAGGGAAGAAGGATTTTTTTAATGAGCCCGCTGCACCACCATTATCAAAAGAAGGGCTACCACGAGGCAAAGATTGTTACGCGGTTTTGGATTGTGACGGTGCTGCTTGTGATCATGTCAATTGTAACGCTAAAGTTGAGATAAAGCTTATGCGCTGTTGGATTGAATTAGAAGAAGTGTGGGTGATTGAACTATACAAAAAAATATTAAATCTCCTCTGATAGTGAGATGGGGGAGGAACAAAAGAATTATTTGAAAAACCACCGTCGAACCCAGGAACTATGGAAACCTGTATAATGACATTGTGGTGCAGTGCAATTGCAATGCGTATGAAGAACCGCTTCCGTACATATGAATACTAATTGTGAATGTATACTGATTGAAGATCAGTGAAAGGTTTGCGCCACTAAGGCTGCGACAAGGATGTGTAATGAAACAAAAAAGGCTGATCATATTAGGTGGAGGAGAGAGTGGAGTAGGATCAGCCTTATTAGCGAAGCTGACAGGATACGATGTGATGCTTTTTGATGAAGGTTCTTTGAAAGATGGTTATCGCAACGAGCTCCTGACTGCGGGAATTCAGTTCTACGAGAAGGAAGTTGATGAGGGCTTGCTGCTTTCGGCAGATGAAATTGTAAAAAGCCCCGGCATCCCTGAAACCAACGACCGGATTAGAAAAATTCGCAGTACGGGAATACCAGTGATCTCTGAAGTTGAACTTGCTTTTCGACATGCCGAAGACAGTAAAATCATTGCTATCACAGGCAGTAACGGAAAATCAACTGCAAGCTCGTTGATCTTTTATATCTGCAAACATGCGGGCTTTGATTGTGCTCTTGTAGGCAATATTGGGTATTCATTCGCCCGGCAGGTGGCCGAAGATCCTAAACCTCTCTACGTAGCAGAAATCAGTTCTTTTCAGCTTGATGATATTAAGGATTTCAGGCCCTACATAGCAGTGCTGCTGAACATTACAGAAGATCACCTGGACCGCTATGAATACAAATTCGAGAAGTACGTGAGCAGCAAGTTCCGGATTGCGATGAACCAGACTTCAAAAGATCATTTCATCTATAATATGGACGATGAGGTGATTATGAGATATATAGAACAAAACCAATTTCTGTCAAATCAACTACCAATTACAATGAAGAAGGAAGTGGAAAAAGGTGCTTTTATAAAGAAAGATGAAATGCACGTGCAAACGACTAATGAGCAGATGTCGATGAGCGTGTATGATTTTGCCTTGAAGGGAAAACACAACCAATACAATACTATGGCGGCATGTGTTGCGGGGTCTACTATGGATATCAGGAAAGACAAAATCCGGGAAGCCGTACAGACGTTCCAGAGCCTTGAGCATCGCATGGAGCCGGTTGCAACCATTAGGGGAGTTGAATTCATTAATGACAGTAAAGCCACCAATGTAAATTCTGCCTGGTACGCACTGGAGAGTATGACCAAGCCAACCGTTTTGATCATGGGCGGCGTAGATAAAGGCAACGATTATTCTCTGATCCGCGAGTTGGTGATGGAGAAAGTGAAAGCTATTGTATGTCTTGGGTTAGACAACAAGAAAATTCATGAAGCTTTTGCAAAAGAGATGAAAGTGGTTGATGCTGCGAGCGCCGAGCACGCCGTAAAAGCGGCTTATAACCTCGCCGTGCAGGGCGATGTGGTATTGCTAAGCCCCGCCTGCGCTTCTTTCGACCTGTTTAAAAATTACGAAGACCGCGGCCAGCAGTTTAAAGAGGCTGTTAAAAACTTATGAGGTTCAAAGCACCAAATTGTAGAAAATGAGTCAACAAGCTGCCGATATAAAATTTTCCGATCTAGCTCATGACAAGGGAGTACGCCTACTTACCAGAACGAAAGGCGATAAAGTGATTTGGGCTGTTGTTCTGTTACTAGTGCTTGTGTCGCTGCTTGCTGTGTATAGCGCTACCGGATCGCTGGCTTATAAGATGTATCGCGGCAACACAGAAGTATATCTCTTCAAGCAAATCGCCTTCATTGCTATCGGTTTTTGCATTATCTATTTTGCACATCGCGTTAATTATACAATCTACTCGAGAGTGGCAAAGATTCTTTTTCTGCTTTCCATTCCATTACTTCTTTACACTTTGTTCTTTGGCGTTACGCTGAACGAAGGAAGCAGGTGGATCAGGCTTCCCATTATAAATCTTACAATGCAGACCTCCGACCTGGCAAAGCTGGGTCTGTTCATGTTTTTAGCAAGGCTGCTGAGCCGAAAGCAAAAATCAATAAAGGACTTTAAAAAAGGGTTTCTGCCGGTGATGTTGCCTGTTGCTGTCACCTGTTTATTGATTGCTCCAGCCAATCTTTCAACTGCACTTTTACTTGGAGCCAGCTGCATGGTTTTGTTATTCATTGGTCGTGCAAGCGCCAAACATTTGCTGTTATCAATTGGTGTTGCACTTATTCCTGTTGTGCTGCTGGTGCTGGCCGCAGTGTTTCAGCACAAGTCGGCCGACGTTGATGATAGTGTATCCTCTGCAAAGGAAAAGCCTTCACGGATCACAGCCCGCGTAAGTACATGGGTAAGCCGCGTTGAACATTTCATATATGGTGGCAAAGAAGCCGATGATGATAATATGTACCAAATTAACCAGGCCAAAATTGCCATCGCCAAAGGTGGGTTTTTCGGCGTCGGGCCCGGTAACAGCGAACAACGGAACTTTCTTCCACAAGCATACAATGATTTCATTTACGCGATCATCATTGAAGAATACGGCCTCTTGGGTGGAGCCCTCATCATATTTGTGTACATGGTTTTTCTCTACCGCAGCATCAGGTTGTTCAAAAAATGTCCTTACGCATTTGGTGCTTTCCTCGCGTTGGGACTAAGCTTTACACTTGTGCTGCAGGCAATGGCCAATATGGCTGTGAATGTTAACCTCTTTCCAGTAACCGGTGTCACCTTGCCGCTAGTGAGCATGGGAGGAAGCAGTTTTCTGTTTACTTGCCTTTCCATCGGTATCATATTAAGCGTAGCAAGGAATGTTGAACAGCTTGAAGGTAGAAAAGCTGCAGCCCTTGCACAGGCAGAACAAGATGAAGAAGAGAGCTCAGTAGAAGTAGATGAAGAAGTTGCGGTTGAAGCATAGCTATGAAAATCGGGAATAATCCATATAAAGAAGGCCCAGAGAAAGAGGGTGCAGTTTCATCAGGAGAGGTTCGGATAATTATGGCAGGAGGTGGTACAGGCGGGCACATCTTTCCAGCAATAGCTATTGCAAATGCGCTAGTGAAACTGAATGCAAATGCGGTTTTGTTGTTTGTAGGCGCGAAAGGAAGAATGGAAATGGAAAAGGTGCCGCAGGCAGGCTATAAAATAGAGGGGCTTGATATAGTAGGTTTCAACAGGAGTTCTTTGATGAAGAATATAGGTCTGCCACTGAAGCTGGTAAAAAGTTTCCTACAAGTGCGCCGGATACTAAAGAGATTTCGCCCAGATGCAGTGGTAGGAGTAGGGGGCTATTCGTCATTCCCTGTTTTGCGATTGGCGCAGGCGAGTGGAGTACCTACGTTCATTCATGAGTCGAATTCTTTTGCTGGCAAGTCGAACATGATGTTGGGTAAAAAGGCGACTAAGGTGTTTGTGGCAACTGATGGCATGGAAAAGTTCTTTCCGGCAAGCAAATTACTCATCACCGGGAACCCTGTTCGTAAAAGCATCACCGAATCAGCAATAACAAAAGAAGAGGCTATTCAGTTGTATGGTCTTGAGAAAGAAAAAAGAACGGTGCTGGTGGTGGGCGGAAGCTTAGGAGCAAGATCAATAAATGAAGCCATTGCAAAACACCTAGATGATTTTTCAACGAATGGATTGCAGTTGATATGGCAAACAGGAAAAACGGATGCTTCAAAGTGGAAAGAACTGGCAGGTGGAAGAACTGGTGTGTGGGTAAACGAATTTATTAACGGAATGGAGTACGCATATGCAGCAGCGGATATTGTTATATCAAGAGCAGGAGCTATGGCCATTGCAGAACTATGCGTAGTAAAGAAACCTGTGATATTCGTCCCATATCCTTATGCTGCTGAAGACCACCAAACGGTAAATGCAATGAATCTGGTGAGGAAAGATGCTGCGTTAATGGTGAAGGATAGCGAGGCGTTCGAAAAGGTGATTCCGGTGCTCCTGGAGCTTGCGAATAATGAAGACAAACAGAAGCAGCTGATAGAGAATATCGGGAAGTATGCTATCAAGAATGCTGATGAACGGGTTGCGAGTGAAATTTTAAATACTATAAAACTGAATTGATAACTTTTTAAATAGCGATTTATCATACAGGAAAACACATATCATTCAGGAGAAATTGCTTCGTCAACTCTGAACATTGACGATGTGAAAGTCATTTATTTCATTGGCATAGGAGGCATTGGTATGAGTGCCATTGCACGGTTCTTTCAGGCTCGGGGCGCTGCTGTTTCTGGATACGACAAAACACCAACAGATCTGACCAAAGAATTAGAAGCTGCAGGTATAGCCATTCATTACAATGAAGATGTTGCAGTGATCCCGAAAGACGCTAACCTGGTAGTATACACGCCGGCAGTTCCCGACGAACACGCAGAGCTTGTGTTTTATAGAAGCAACGGATACAATGTTGTAAAGCGAAGCGACGTGTTGCAGATAATAACAAAGGACACCTTCAACGTTTGCATAGCAGGTACGCACGGAAAAACAACTATCTCCACGTTAACGGCGCACATTCTGAAGCAGTCCGGCTATGGATGCACAGCTTTCCTCGGCGGAATTGCGGTTAACTATGGAACTAATTTCTGGAGTACCAGTGATTCTACTGTGGTTGTTGAGGCAGATGAATACGACAGAAGCTTCTTGAAGTTGTCGCCGAACATTGCAGTTATCACTTCAATGGATGCAGATCATCTTGATATTTACGGCGATGAGGTAAGCATGCAAGATGCTTTCGTGCAGTTTGGCAATAAAGTAGACGAGCAAGGTCTTCTTATCAGCAAGTTCGGGTTGAAAAGAACCAGGGAAATTGCCAGAAAGAAGATGAGCTATAGTCTTAGCAATGATGCTGCTGATGCTTTTGCATTCGACATAAAAATTGAAAACGGCGGCTACAGGTATAGTGTTCAGTTGCCAAACGGAACTATCAATGAGCTCGAGTTGCATGTTGGTGGAATGCATAACGTAGAGAATAGCGTTGCCGCTGTTTCTATTGCTGCTTCTCTTGGTATTGACGATGGTAAAATACGGGAAGCTGTAAAGGATTTCAAAGGTGTGAAGCGTCGCTTCGAATATATTATTGCGCCAGAGGAAAAGCAACAGGGAGGGCACACACAACCGGTGTTGATTGATGATTATGCGCATCATCCCGAGGAACTGAAAGCATTGCTGTCAAGCGCAAAGTCGCTATTTCCGCAAAGGAAAATTGTCATCATATTCCAGCCACACCTTTTTACAAGAACGCGAGACCTGGCTGCCGGGTTTGCAACAAGCCTCTCCCTTGCTGATAAAGTCATTCTGCTCCCCATTTACCCAGCCCGCGAGCTTCCAATAGAAGGAGTGAACAGCCAGATGATTTTGAAGAAGATCGACAGGGAAGGAGTGGAAGTTGTGGAGAAAGCAGGTCTTGAAAACTGGCTCGAACAATATGTAAAGACAATTGATAAGGAGTTTGGAGAAGTGATCATCACGGCAGGCGCTGGAGATATTGACACCCTTTTGCCTTCTTTAAAGAATATAATAGAAAGAGCATAGTGCAACTGAAATTGTCCATAAGAAAAATAATTGCAGCCGTTGCCTGGCTGCTTGTAAGCGTTTGCATTTTGCTCTTGTTGCTAGCTGCTCGTCAGCGAGAACTGGGCCACAAATGCAGGCAAGTAGTTGTTACTATCAAAGGAGCGGGAGACGATTTATACCTCGATAAGGAAGATATCATCCAGGCAATACAAAAGGCCTCACATACCAACATTATACGTGAGCAACTCAAAAATATAAACCTTGCGAAGCTGGAAGCATCACTTGAAAAAAATGCATGGATACA
>DASQNW010000387.1:0-4479 GCA_035644775.1 Chitinophagaceae bacterium
TGGTATATTCTAGCGGACCTGATAGAAGGTATTCTTCTTTGAGCGGCTGCGGTGCAAGTTTCGGGTATATACATGAAGACCCTAAAAACATCAGCTTCTTCACTCCGTAGATGTATGACTGATGAATAATATTGTTTTGAATCATCAGATTATCGTACAGAAACTCCGCACGATACGTGTTGTTAGCCACAATCCCACCCACCTTAGCTGCTGCAAGAAAAACATAGTCCGGCTTTTCAGATCTAAAAAATTCTTGTACCGCCTCCTGATTTCTCAAGTCCAGCTCTGCTGAAGTTCTGAAAACAAAGTTGCTATACCCTTCTTTTTCAAGCCTGCGACACAACGCACTACCCACCATCCCACGATGGCCTGCTATGTATATTTTACTTTCTTTTTCCATTTACCTTGTTGCTCTATTTAATTAGCATAGCTATTCAAATTGCCTCGCCACATTGAAGCCGCTTTCAATCAATATCTGCTCTTGCCGGAAAGATGCTACATCAGCGGCTACCATTTCGGCTACGAGTTCCTGCAACTTATATTTCGGTTTCCAGCCAAGTTTTTGTTGTGCTTTTGTCGGATCACCAATTAACAGCTCCACTTCAGTAGGTCTGAAGTAGCGGGGATCAATTTTTACAACTTCCTGGCCTGTATGAAAATTATAACCGTTATCGCACGATTTAATGTATCCGGTCTCATCTACTCCTTCTCCTTTGAACTCAACTTCTGCGCCGAGTTCTGCAAAAGCCATCTTTATAAAGTCACGCACGGTAGTAGTAACTCCTGTAGCAATTACATAATCTTCTGGCTGCTCTTGTTGCAGAATGAGATACATCGCTTCCACGTAGTCCTTTGCATGTCCCCAGTCGCGCTGCGCATCTAAATTACCCATGAACAGGCATTTTTGTAATCCCAGCGCCAGCTGTGATACGCCTCGGGTGATCTTCCGTGTTACGAATGTTTCACCTCTCAATGGGCTTTCGTGGTTGAACAAAATTCCATTGCACGCATACATTCCATAGGCCTCGCGGTAATTAACAGTTATCCAGTAAGCATAAAGCTTGGCGACTGCATATGGAGAACGCGGATAAAAAGGAGTGGTCTCTTTTTGTGGAATCTCCTGAACTAATCCGTATAATTCTGAAGTAGATGCCTGATAAACCTTTGTTTTTTTCTGAAGACCCAATAGTCGCACAGCCTCTAAAATTCTCAAAGTTCCTATACCATCGGCGTTGGCAGTATATTCAGGTGTATCAAAGCTCACTTTTACGTGGCTCATCGCACCCAGATTGTAAATTTCATCCGGCTGCACCTCCTGTATTATCCGGATGAGATTTGTGCTATCAGTGAGATCTCCATAATGGAGAATAAAATTGACGTTCTTTTCATGTGGGTCCTGGTACAAGTGATCGATGCGATCTGTATTGAACATGGATGCTCGCCGTTTGATGCCATGCACAATGTATCCTTTGTTCAATAGAAGTTCTGAGAGGTAGGCACCGTCCTGACCAGTGACACCAGTAAGCAATGCAACTTTGGACATATGATTTGATTAGGGTTTAGGATAAGGTCGGTACAGATTGATTTGTAACCTTATTCTTGTTAATGATTTGATTAAGATATACACCATAGCCGCTTTTCATCAGTCCGTCGGCCTGGAGCTTCAATTGGTTTTCAGTGATATAGTTCATGCGGTATGCCACTTCTTCAATACACCCGATTTTCGTACCCTGCCGTTTTTCGATGACACGAACAAATTCTGATGCGTCGCTTAGCGATTCAAAGGTTCCAGTATCAAGCCAGGCGGTCCCGCGATCCAAAATAGCAACTTTTAATTTCCCCTGCTTTAGATATTCTTTGTTTACATCAGTTATTTCATATTCTCCGCGAGAGGAAGGCTTTAACTGTTGCGATATGTTTACCACTGCATTGTCATAAAAGTACAGGCCGGGAACTGCGTAATTTGATTTAGGTTGTGCAGGCTTTTCTTCGATCGATAGCACTCGATTGTCACCGTCAAATTCAACAACTCCATACCGCTCCGGATCCGATACCTCATAGGCAAATACATAACCTCCATCGACATCGTTCAACGCTTGAAGTTGCCGCCCTAAACCTGACCCATGAAATATATTATCTCCCAGTATAAGGGCAACTTTCTCTTGTCCAATGAAATTAGCGCCAATTACAAACGCCTGGGCTAGCCCATTTGGTTGCTCCTGAACAGCGTATTGAAATTTGCAGCCGATATGAGCTCCATCGCCCAACAACCGTTCGAATTGATAACGATCCTCAGGAGTGGTGATGATGAGTACCTCCCTGATTCCCGCCATCATTAAAATAGATAATGGGTAATAAATCATTGGCTTATCGTAGATCGGCATCAATTGCTTCGATATTGCCTTAGTGATAGGATATAGACGAGTGCCCGAGCCTCCTGCGAGAATGATTCCTTTCATGTGCGGTCCGTAGCTTTTCTATGCTTATTCTTCTGCGTATTGTTCTTTGTAGTAATTCTGATACTCACCCGATGTAACGTGCCTAAGCCATTCCTGATTGTTCAAATACCAATCTATTGTTTCGGACAACCCTTCTTCAAAAGTTACTGTGGGACTCCAGCCCAGCTCCTTATTGATTTTTGATGCGTCTATAGCATACCTCCTGTCATGGCCCGGGCGGTCTTTCACGTAGGTAATCAGATGTTCGCTTTCACCCACAGCCCGACCAAGTTTTTCATCCATTAAACGGCAAAGCAATTTCACCAAATCAATATTCCGCCACTCATTGAAGCCTCCTATATTATACGTTTCACCTGTTTTGCCACGGTGATAGACCAGATCGATGGCCAAAGCATGATCTTTAACAAATAACCAGTCGCGTGTGTACAAACCGTCCCCGTAAACAGGCAGCGGCTTTTTTTGAATAATATTATTTATAAAAAGCGGAATGAGTTTTTCGGGGAAGTGATTCGGGCCATAATTATTGGAGCAATTAGTCACTACTACTGGCAGTAGATACGTCTCTCCATATGCCCTTACAAAATGATCCGACGAAGCTTTAGATGCGGAATAAGGAGAATTAGGTGCATACGGCGTAGCCTCAGTAAAGTAACCGCTTTCACCCAAAGCGCCATACACTTCATCTGTTGAGATATGATAGAACCGTTTTCCTTCAAAAGCACCCCGCCACTGAACTTTAGCAGCATTCAACAGGTTTACCGTGCCTACCACATTTGTATAAACAAAATCAAGAGGAGATAAGATGGATCGATCGACGTGTGATTCTGCGGCCAAATGGATGATGCCAGTTGGCTGATATTCCTGCAACACCCCATTCAACGCTGCGTCATCAAGCAGATTGACCTTTTCAAAAAAATAATTAGGCGCACCCTCAATATCCCTTAAATTCTCCAGGTTGCCCGCATACGTGAGTGCATCGAGATTAACGATCTTGTAATCAGGATACTTCGTTACAAGCAATCTCACCACATGAGAACCAATAAAACCCGCCCCACCTGTTATTATAATAGTTTGCATTTAAGAAAACCTAATGAAGGTTAAGTACTGTAGCTGAAATGGTGTTGTTTTCTGTACCACTCGAAAGTTGCTTTTAATCCATCTCTAATGCTGACAGCCGGAGAATAACCTAATAAATTCTTGGCTTTCGATATATCGGCGAGACTATTCTTTACATCGCCCTGCCGCTCTGGGCCAAAAACTGGAACAAGATCACTGCCTGCAATTTCCTTAATCATCTGAAACAAGTCAATCAAACTGGTTTGCTGACCATATGCAATGTTATACACCTGGTTTACAGCAGCAGGGACATCGTTAAAAAGCGCACACACATTCGCCTGAACCACATTATCGATGAATGTGAAGTCGCGGCTGTGTGTTCCATCGCCATTTATCACAGGTGGCACATTATCTAAAACTGCTTTGATAAAAATAGGTATCACCGCTGCGTAAGGGCCGGCGGGGTTTTGACGTGGTCCAAACACATTGAAGTAACGCAAACCAACCAACTCCATGTTATAGGTCCTTGCATATACGTCTGCATACAACTCATTCACATACTTGGTCACGGCATAGGGAGAAAGCGGTTTTCCAATATCATCTTCACGTTTGGGTAAGCCTGGGTGATCGCCGTAGGTAGATGAACTGGCTGCATACACCACACGTCTTATTCTCTGCTCTTTAGCAGCCGTAAAAACATTGAGCGTACCAGTAATGTTTACCTCATTCGTCGTGACAGGGTCATTGATTGAGCGGGGCACTGAACCCAAAGCAGCCTGGTGCGACACGAGGTCTATACCCATACATGCTTCTACGCAATTTGAATAATCCCGGATATCTCCCTCAACAAGCTCAAACTTTGCATTGCCAGTGAGGTCTTCAATGTTTCGCAACGCACCTGTTGCGAAATTGTCAAGTACACGAACCAATTCTACCACGGGGTTTTGTAGCAGTTCCTGCACTA
>DASQNW010000388.1:0-5269 GCA_035644775.1 Chitinophagaceae bacterium
ATAATCATCTGCAAATCTTGTGAAGCAGACAAAGGCCAGCAGGTGCGTTCGGCCTACCGCTTTGACCTGGCCACAAAAACCTTTGATTCTTCTGCATTCTACACAATCAGCAGCGACGAAGTAAAATCAAACCTGAAGAAAGATGATGCTGAATTCAAGCCCTCTGCCGCAGCAATCCACCCCCTGGAAAACCGGCTGTACATATTATCATCGGCGGGACAATTGCTGGTGATAGCAGATACAAACGGAAAAGTTGAAGAAGTTTACAATTTAAATCCTGATCTATACCCGCAGGCAGAAGGAATTACATTTGCGCCAAACGGCACCATGTATATTTCAAACGAAGGAAAATATGGTAGCCCTACCCTACTCATGTTTCCATACAAATTGAAACCTGCAAGCCGGAAAAAGAAATAGCATATGAAAACAAGATGTTTACCACTCCTAAGCCTTTTTCTTTCATTAACCTGTTTCTCGCAAAAAGATACTATCCACCAGCGAATATTCTTAATAGGTGATGCCGGTGAGTTGGTGGGAAACACTCACCCTACTGTAGATTGGCTGCAAAAAAATGTAGACTGGAATGATGAAAGAAACGTTGCTGTATACCTCGGAGATAATATTTATCCGCTTGGGTTACCTATGGAAGGAGAGCCCGGTTATGCAACCTCAAAAAAAATAATTGATTACCAGATAGAACTTGTAAAAGGAAAACAGGCAAGGGCTTTTTTTGTGCAGGGTAATCACGACTGGAAAAATGGTAAAATGGGCGGCTGGCAACAAGTCATGAACCAGGTGAACTACATCAATTCCCAGGAACAGAAGAACATAACCGCTCAACCAACAGAAGGCTGCCCCGGACCCGTAGCAATTGATGTAAGCGAAAAAGTGGTGTTGGTGATGATGGACAGCCAATGGTTTTTATACATTCACGATAAGCCTGGCCCCGGCTCAAACTGTAGCTCCACCACCATTGATGAATTTGCAACGGAGCTTAAAGAAATTGTCGCCAGTTACCCTAACCACCTGCTGGTGTTTGCTATGCATCATCCCATGTACTCATATGGAGTTCACGGTGGTGACTATACCTGGAAAGAACACCTTTTCCCCCTTACAGCATTAAAGCATAACCTGTACATTCCGCTCCCGGTACTCGGCTCGGTTTATCCCATTGCTAGAGGTGTGTTCGGTAACATTCAGGATGTGAAGCATCCTCTGTATCAGACAATGGTCAATACCATTGAGGAGGTGCTAAAAGACCATCCGAATATAGTGGTAGCCGCGGGTCACGATCATAGCCTTCAGATGATCATGAAAGATAGCATCCCTTTTATCGTTAGCGGCTCAGGCAGTAATCTTAGCAGAGTGAGGCAAAAAGGGAAGCAGGGACGGCTTCTGTTTTCAGATTTAAATTTCGGCTTCTCGCTTCTTGAAGTAAGTGATGCAGGAAATGTTACTGCAAAATTTTACAACTTAAACAGCAAGGACCTTACAGACCCCACCTTTACACAAGTACTAAAAAACATAGACACTCTCCCGCACAAGATTGCCTACGACAGCATTCCGCAATTTCCTGATTCAGTGGTAGTAATGGCTAATCCCAACATCAAAAGAACCGGCATGCGGAACATATTCATGGGGCGGAATTATCGCAAGGAGTGGACAACGCCTGTGAAGGTGCCGGTACTTGATCTTGGAAAAGACTTTGGTGGACTTACTCCAAAAAAGCAAGGTGGCGGAAAGCAAACCCGTTCGCTGCGTATGGAAGATCCGGAGGGGAAAGACTGGGCACTACGATCCATAGAAAAGTATCCCGAAGCGGCAATTCCTGCAGACTTAAGGAGCCCGTTTGCTAAAGATGTGGTGCAGGATGGGATATCGGCATCTTACCCATACGCATCTCTTTCTATAGCTCCTATTGCTGACGCTGTGGGCATTCCCTCGATCAGAAGAAAACTCGTTTACGTTCCCGATGATCCCAGATTAGGGAGGTTCCGATCCACTTTCAAAAATACCTTAGCTATAATTGAAGAAAGGGAGCCCTTGGGAGTAAGCAAAGCTTACAATACCGACGAGCTCGTGTTGCGGCTCGCAAAAGACAATGACGATCATGTAGATCAAATAGCTGTTCTGAAAGCACGGCTCATGGACAATTTCATCATGGACCTCGACCGGCACGAAGGGCAATGGCAATGGGCAACGAGAGACACTGGCAAAGGGAAAATCTACTACCCTATTCCCAGGGATCATGACCAGGCTTTTTATGTGAATCAGGGCATGATTCCTTTTTTTCTTAAGAAGCCCTGGTTTATACCGGAAATACAGGGTTTTGAAGCAAAGGCACACAACATAAAAACCTTTAATCGGGCAGCGAGAAATTTCGATCGATTCTTCCTAAACGAACTGGACGAAAATGCCTGGCGCACTCAAGTGGATTCTTTTCTGATGCAGATGAGCGATAGTGTGATCACTGCTTCTCTAATGAGACAGCCACCCGAGATCAGGCGCTTCCGCGCAGGCAATATTGAAAACACGTTAAAACGCAGGCGAAACTATTTCAGAGACGAAATGATCAGGTACTACAGGTTTATCTCACAAGAAGTTACCATCGTAGGAACAAACCAGAGAGAGCTCTTTACAATCGACAAAAAACCTGATGAAAAAGTAGAAGTCACAATAAACAAAATATCAAAGGATGGTAGTGTAAGTTCAAAAATCTACAACCGATTGTTCGATCCGGAGGTAACCAATGAACTGCGCATTTTCGGTCTGGAAGATAACGACAGCTTTGTAGTGAAAGGCAACCGCTCCTCTACGAAAATCAGAATCATAGGCGGCCCTGGCAAAGACCATTTCGTCAATGAGGGTTCAGGTGGAAGATTGATCGCTTATGACGTAAGCTTTGAAGAAAACAAGTTCTCCGGCAACGACAAAGAATTCAGAAAGGTAGTTACCTCCGATCCTCAAAATAACATGTATAGCCGACTGTTTTATAAATATGATTTCTTTAATCCGGGAACGTCCATCGGCTATAATATAGATGACGGTTTGTTTTTAGGAGCACAGCTGGAAACTACCAGTCAGGGCTTCAGGAAACAGCCTTACAGCATGAGGCATTTAGTCAGGGGCCGAAAAGCGCTTGCAACAGCATCGTACCAGTTCTATTACGAAGGTGACTTCATACGGGCCCTTGGCAAGTCTGATCTTTTTGTTAGAGCTGATATTCGTGCCCCTATAAACGTCACCAACTTTTTTGGCATAGGCAACACTACTGTGTTCGACAAAACAAAACCGGGCGGAATTCAGTATTACAGGGCCCGTTATGACGTAGTTAATGTATCTGCACTTGTGCGCAGGCAGTTACAGTCGTGGATGCGGGTCAATTATGGTCCTGCATTTCAATACTTCCGCCTTGAGGAAAAACAAAACCAGGGAAAGTATGTAAGTAATACAGATGTTAATGGCCTTGATCCGAAAAGCCTATATACTAAAAATATGCTTGTAGGGGCGCAAGTGGGTTTGGACATAAACTCCAAAAACAACCGTGTAATTCCTTCCCGTGGCTTTGTTTTGGATGCAGGCTTGCGTACACTTTTTGGAACTAACAGTAGCACTAACAATCTCACGCAGCTGTTTTGGGATATGCGCTTATTTGCATCGTTTGAATCTAAAGCGAGAATAGTGTACGCCTTCCGTCTCGGTGGAGGAAGAAACTTCAATGGGGACTTTGCATTTCCGCAAGCGCAGTACCTGGGTGGTACTGAAAACCTTCGAGGCTACCGTCGGGACAGGTTCGCAGGGCGCACTATGCTGTATAATAATTCTGAAATACGCTTCAAGATTGCCGATTTCAACACCTACCTCTTCCCCGGAGCTTTTGGGTTGTTTGTATTTAACGACGTGGGTCGTGTGTGGGCTGACGCGGAGAAATCTGACGACTGGCATGTTGGCAATGGTGGTGGTATCTGGATAGCACCAGTGAGAAGGTTTGTAATAACAGCTGCACTCACCAGGTCAAAAGAAGAAAAAGCATTGCCTTTGGTTACTTTTGGATTTCAGTTTTAGGAGAGAGCACTTATGCTGATTAATGATGTGGAGCCGGAGAAGTTTTCTTACGTTAATTTCTTGCCTTGCTCAATCATTTGTCGATCAAGATTCTATTTAAAGCTTCTGCCGATTCTTAAGTTGATCTGTGCATCTTTTGGTGCTTTGGCATAGGTTATAGTCACAGCAAGCTTGTTGAATGGAGCCAATAAAATGCCGCCACCTACAGCAGTATGCCAGATCTGAGATTCTTCACCGGGTTGCCACACCCGGCCGTTATCGACTAAACCTACCACGCCCGCTTTACCATTGAAGAGACGACTTTTGAAGTCAAAAAGCCACTGCAGTTCATTGCTGTTATAGACAGCTGTTTTACCCCAAAACCTGTCCCTGCGATATCCGCGAAGTGTAAAGCTGCCGCCGATAGGGTTCAACTGGTAAAATTCGGGTTCCCCGGATAATGTTGCTGCACCGTTTCTTACAGCAAGCACCAGTCTCTTAAGCACCGGCACAAAAAAATTAAAGGTGGCTTCGTACCTTGTAACGCTCCTCTCTTTTTGTTGCAAATTCTGAGTGTAGCGAATGCCTGCTGAAAATTCAGCACCTTTGGTAGGTACTACCATATCATTCAAGTGCTGGTATGTGTAACGGAATTCCGCACCGCTGAAGTTTTTCCGGTCGTACATCTTTTTATCTGCTATCGAAAACTCTTTTGACAGGAACCTTTCCTGATCATGTATGACATCTATGGACTGGAAAAAACCGTTAATGAACAAAGCACTATGTCCGCCAAGTCTGCGGGTCAAACCGATGTTAGCAAGTGCATCACGGGTGCGCATTCGGTAATAATCACGATCGTCGACGAATTCGTCGGTTTCATTGCCTATGCCGAAGAAGTTTGTCCAGCGGACAAAATCATAGTGGGCATTGAGTTGCAGGTTCCATTTACCCACAAACTCATTTACAATACCTGCGTACAATATATTGAACGCTCCCTGGTTTATTGAATAGTGAACAGCAAATCTGTGCTGATATGCAAATGGGTTTCTTCGCCACTTGTGCTTCAGAGTTTTGTATGCTAAACCTACATGCAGGCGATCAGCGAAGTTGAAAAAGAGTATAGGACTGATGCCTTTCCTGTCGTACTTGAAAGCGTTGTGATTAAATGCGTTGATAGCAGTATCTTTTGAGATGCGCAGCCGCGTGGTAGGTAAGGTTTGTATGT
>DASQNW010000389.1:0-2184 GCA_035644775.1 Chitinophagaceae bacterium
AGACGTGCCCGCGAACTGAAAATGGGCGAATCGGACGGTGGCCAGAAAGGCACTGTTGTTTTTAACTTTAAGGTCAGAAGTTAATACCATCACAGGTATACATCCTCCAACAAAAAATACTCGGGTTCTCTGTTTTTGTGCAGGTTTATCGAAAGAATATCGTACTGCACATGTCTGTACTCGGGATGCTGATGCAGGAACTCATCTGCTGCATTCAACAACGCCCGGAACTTTTTCTTTGTGACATTTTCTTCAGGAAAACCGAATGCCTTAGAAGACCGCAGCTTCACTTCTACAATATGCAATTTTGTCTCCTTAACCGCAATTACATCGATTTCGTAGTGTGAGTAGCGCCAGTTGCGATGCAGAATGTCATAGCCTTTTTCCTTAAGATAAAGCACCGCCATCTCCTCCCCTTTTTTCCCTATCTCGTTGTGCAGTGCCATGGCTATCTTTAAACTTTAAAGTATGTACAAATGTCGACTGTACAATCCATTTTGAAGTTGAAAGGGGTGGTTCAGCATTATTCATGGGGCGGGTTTGATTATATACCACGTCTTCTTTCTATCCCTAACGAGGAGAAAAAGCCTTTTGCCGAATATTGGTTAGGCGCACATCCAAACTATCCGGCGCAGTTGGTGATGAACGGCCAAACTGAGTCTTTGATCGATCACCTGCAATCGAATGGAGAACAGATACTTGGAACCAGCACTTTTGCTAAGTTCAGTTCCTTACCCTTCCTGTTGAAAATTCTGGACGTACGGCAGATGCTTTCTATCCAGGTTCATCCCTCAAAAGCTGCTGCGGCAGAAGGTTATGAACGAGAAGACAAGAGCGGCATATCATTGAAAGCACCCAACCGCAATTACAAAGATGAAAATCACAAGCCGGAAATGATGGTAGCGTTAAGCGAGTTTTGGCTCTTACACGGCTTTAAGCCCGAAGACGAGTTGAGGGAAATGCTTTCAGTGATTCCTGAATTGGAAGCATTACTTGACCGCTTCAATAGCGGTGGATACAAAGGATTATACGAATGGCTGATGCGAATGGACCAGCAGGAAGTGAACGACATCTTATCGCCACTTGCTTCTAGTATAGTGCCGTTATATCGAAACGGTGAACTGCTCCCTTCGCAGGAAAGTTTCTGGGCTGCAAGGGCAGTAGAAAGTTTTTGTAAGGATGGCAATTTAGACCGGGGTATTTTTTCGGTCTACCTGTTTAACCTTGTTCAACTAAAAAAGGGAGAAGGAATTTACCAGCCACCCGGAATGCCGCATGCATATCTGGAAGGTCAGAACGTGGAGCTCATGGCCAACTCGGATAATGTGCTAAGGGCGGGGCTTACTGAAAAATACATTGATGTAGAGGAACTGCTGAAGCATGTGGAATTTGTAGCAACACACCCGCAAAAGCTGGGCTCGGAATATCTCACAGCAACAGAGTATTGCTTCGATACACCCGCGGAAGAATTTAGGCTTTGCCATTATTTATTGAACAATGACAAAGTACCGGTGAATTCACAAACTGCTGAAATAATAATAGTCACAGAAGGTGCTGCACAACTTTCCTCTGACACAGAAAAGGTTGTATTAACAACGGGAGAAGCAGTATTAATAACAGCCGGAACTGAATATACTTTCGGTAGTACAGATACGCCTACAGAGGCATACCGCGCCTTCGTGCCTGCTTAGGTGATGTGTTGCAGAATGTTAGCATTTGCTTTGTAAAAAACAAATATCGATTACTATTGTTAGCTATTTTTGCCCCTCAATATTTAGAAATGAAATTCAACAAATCGGTCTTATATGTATTCCTGCTATTGATTATTGTTGGTGCTTTCTTCAGAGTCATCGGCTTTGCTCCGCAAATTGCAATGGCTGTTTTTGGAGGTGCTGTGGTTAAGGACAAAAGACTGGCATTTGTTCTGCCTCTCTTTTCGATGTTGATATCTGATTTGCTATATGAGCTCTTGTTTGTATACGGCTATACTGAATACGGTGGATTTTATGCTGGGCAATTCACTAATTACATACTCCTGGCCCTGATAACAATGGTCGGATTTGCTGTGAGGAAAATTTCATGGGCAAGAGTGCTTCTTGCTTCAGTGGCAGCTACTACATTGTACTTCTTGTTAAGCAATTTCTTTGTTTGGCAGGGCGGTGGCGGCCTCGGACGGCCACACAC
>DASQNW010000390.1:0-19010 GCA_035644775.1 Chitinophagaceae bacterium
ACATGGAAAACCGGAACGGCGTCGGGTAACTTATTTTCAGCAATGCCAGCAAATCTTAATGCTTCATCTTCCCAGTGTAGATCATGAATATTGAATAACCCCGTGGCTGAAGCAAGGCTGTAGTCCATGACTGATTCTCCGGTAAGCTGTTGAATGATGTACGTTTTGATTGATAAAAATTTTGCAGTCTTCTTAAATCGGAATTCATCGTTTCTTTTTAGCCAGCTGATTTTGATCAATGGAGACATCGGGTGAATAGGTGTACCTGTCGCAGCATAAATGGAGCTTCCCTGTTTTGAATTTTTTAGTTCCTGCGCAATTCTTTTTCCGCGGTTGTCAGACCAGGTGATTGCGTTGCCAAGCGGCACTCCGGCTTTGTCTACTGGCAGCACGCTGTGCATGGCAGCACTGAAACAAATGGTGGCAACTTTATATTTTTTGGGATGGATCTTCTCGTTCAGAAAGTTCTTCAAAACGTATAATACTGTTATGAAAATTTGTTCCGGATCTTGTTCGCTATAGTCCGGCTCAGTATGAAATGTTGGATAGGTTCCTTTCATCGATCCGATAGCAACACCATTCATTTCATACGCAATGATCTGAACGGTGCTGGTGCCTAAGTCTATAGTAATGATGCAGTCCATAGAAAATTTTATGCGGTGGAAGAATTGTTTTTTTTGAACTGACTTGGTGTATAGCCGGTCAGCTTTTTAAAAGTTGTAGAAAAATGTTGCGATGAATAAAAGCCTACGTCTAACGCGATGTCTGTAAGGTTTACCTCTTGTTTCTTTAGCAGGCGCATGGCTTCAGATATTCGTATGTTGATCAAATAGTTCAGGGGTGAAAAGCCTGTAAATTTCTTCACCTTTTCCGTAAAGGCTGTCGTGCCTAAGCCCACGAGTGCTGCCATTTCTTCAACTGTCCATTGGTGAGAAAGGTTCTCACGCAGCACTTGCTCCAGCTTGGAAAACGTTTCCGGAAAATCTCTTCTCGAATTATTTTGCTTTGTAAGCTGCCTGGCTACCAGTATGAAAAGATCGTCGATAAGGTGGTTCACACAGCTGGCGTATCCAATTTCCTGTGTAGTCACTTCTGTCAACAGTTGCTGCATAATGGTTCCAGCCTGCGGCATTCGCGACAGCACCGGGGAATTGCTCAATAAGATTTTACCGATGGTGTTCGTTTCGGTTTCTGTGAGGCTGGTAAATTCAGAAAGCCGCATCTTGCCCAATGAATCTGGTCCTTCTGTTTTGAGGGATATCCACGAAAAGGCACCTATGTCCATAAATCCTCCTTTTGCTCCAAAAACCTGTTCGGGCAGCACAATAGCAAGATCTCCTGGAAAAAGAAGTTGTTCCTCACCATTGATCACCCATTGATACTTACCCTCTATTATAAAAAAAAAGCGAAGCAAGGACGAGGCTTCGTTTTGAAGCGAGTTTAATTGAACCGTTTGTATTTTTCTAGTCCCCAGTTCAACTATATGAGGGAACGGCGCTAGTTCAGCCGACTTCTCCTGTTGAAAGTAAATGTGGGTCATTAAGCAGTGCTAGTTACCGGGGCGTTTGCGTTAGTTTTATAAATAACGCAATAAACCACAACACAAAAAAATTTGGCTGCACCGGCTCTAGATGGGGCGTGGGTGCGAGGTGGTCGCCTTACTGCTTGTAAATCAGCTCTTCAGTTTGTATAAAATCCTTCACTGTTCTTTTTTGGAAGTTTCTGGTAACTGAGCAACCTAATTTGGACAAGTGTAAAGCCATCTATTGGAACTGCTATTTTTTAATTAAAACGACTTGCCAAAATGGGAAAAAAAACTCCGCTTATAGCCATACCGGCTATGGGTAAACTGCTTTGTCTATTCTTTCTCTCCATTTGTTTTTCTCTATCAGCTTTTGCTCAAACTATTTCTGGTACTGTAACGGACGCCACAGGCAAACCGCTTTCCGGAGTTACGGTGCAGGTGAAGAACACGCCGCGGGCGACAGTAACCAGCGAATCTGGTTCCTTCCAGATCAATGCAGGAAGCACAGATGTATTGGTGTTTAGCTATGTTGGCTATAACAACCAGGAAGTGGCATTAAGTGGTCGCACATCTTTGAATGTGAGCCTGGCTGAAGGTACCAGGAGCATGGACGAAGTGGTTGTGACTGCTTTAGGTATTTCAAAAGAATCGAGAAGGTTGGGTTATGCGGCTTCCAAAGTAAACCCTGAGGAACTGACCGTTAACCGCACCCCTAACTTGATGAATGCATTGCAAGGTAAAGTAGCTGGTGTAAACATTACGGCTCCAAGCACTGGCCCGGGAGGTAGTTCGAAAATCCGGATCAGGGGCCAATCTTCTATTGGAGGCATAAACAGCCCATTGATTGTAATTAATGGTGTGCCTGTGAGCAATACAAATTTTGGTGCTAACCTAAACGTCTCCGGTGCTGATGAAGTAAACGGTCCCAGGGGTGGAGGTGTAAGCTCAGATGCCGGTGACGGATTCCAAAGCATCAATCCTGATGACATTGAAAGCATGACCGTGCTGAAAGGTGCCCCCGCAGCAGCCCTGTATGGTTACCGCGCTGCCAATGGCGTAATCATGATCACAACTAAATCAAGAGGTACTGGAAAAGGCATCGGTGTTACTTACAACATGAACTACAGCAATGAAACACCGCTTGACTTTACAGATTACCAATACGAATATGGCCAGGGTGAAGCAGGCGTTCGTCCAACCACAGCAAACCCAACCTCGGGCCAATGGTCGTTCGGGGAAAAGATACAACCTGGAATGAGGCATGTTTTATACAACGGACTTGACGTTCCTTACGAACCCCAGCGTAACAGGATCAAGGAATTCTTCCGTAATGGTGAGAATATGACGAACACTGTTACCCTTTCTGCAAACGGAGACAAGGGAGGTCTGAACCTGTCATTAGGTAATATGGAAAGCAAGGGAATTGTTCCCAATAACAGATTCAATAGGAGAACAGTGAACCTTGGATTTTCTTACGACCTATCAGACAAATTTACATTTGCTGGTAACGTAAACTATTCAAACGAATACAACAAAAACCCCCCGAACGTCGGTAACCAGGACAACACCATTCCTGTGGTGCTGTACAATCTTGCAAACACAATGCCTTTGAGTGTACTCGAGGCAAACAAATATGATCAAAATGGAAACGAATATGTCTACTCCCGCTTTAGGAACCGCACCAACCCTTACTGGGTGTTGGCAGAGCAGTTCAACAATGTTCGCCGGGACAGGATATTCGGTAACATAACCATGAAGTATGACATTCTTCCCTGGTTGTACGTACAAGGTCGCATAGGCCAGGATTATTGGTCCAGAGATCAGGACTATAACAATTTCCCCACAGGCCATGCCTCAAGAGCCGCTGCACCTCCAGGATTTGTAAATGGTCAGTATACCCAGGAGGCCAGACGTTTCCGAGAGCTGAATACTGATGTACTCGTGTCGGCTACTCGTAGCTTCGGAGATTTTGGCCTAAACCTTACTGGTGGTGGTAATCAAATGCGTATTAGGTCAGAATTGATGAGTGTGCAGGTGACTGATTTTGTGGTGAAAGGTCTCTATACTGTTCAGAATGGTCGGGCGAAGGATCCTAATTACGGATTAGGAGAAGAGCAGATCAATTCGCTTTATGGTTCGGCAGAACTTTCATACAAGCGGATGTTGTACCTGAATGCTACGGCACGGAATGATTGGTTCTCCACCTTATCACCTGCAAATAGAAGCATCCTGTATCCATCCGTCTCAGCAAGCTATATCTTTTCTGAAAACCTTGCTTCGTCATGGTTATCGTTCGGAAAACTAAGAGTTGGATATGCAGAAGTTGGTGGTAGCGGCGGTGTAGGGCCAGGTGCTAATGTTCTATATTACGGCATCAATGCAAATTTGCTCAACAACCAGCCGGTTGGTGGTATCAGTGGAAATACAGTGCCGAACCCGGGTCTCAGGCCAAGCCGTACTGCAGAATCAGAAATAGGTCTGGAATTGAAATTATTCCAGAACAGAGTTGGCCTTGATTTCTCGGCTTATAGAAAAATAACTACAGACCAGATAATAACAGCACAAATATCTGATGCATCTGGTTTTGTTGATACAAGAATAAACAGCGGTAAAAGCCAAAACCAGGGAGTTGAAATGTTGTTGAATTTGTCGCCTATTGAAACCAACACTTTCACTTGGGATTTCACATTTAACGGTTCCTACAATAAGACCAAGGTGTTGCAATTGTTGACTGACAAGAAAGGAGAAAGAATCACCGTTGGTACGCACGCTTTCAATGGAGAGTTGAGGCATGTTGTGGGATTGGAGATGGGGCAGGTGGCAGGATTTGGGTTTAATAGAGATGCAAGCGGCCAAAGAATTTTCCTGGCAAATGGTCTTCCCCAAAGAACACCTGATATGGTGCTATTTGGAAGTGCTTTGCCTAAGTGGGTTGGTGGATTTACCAATGCTTTGAGGTACAGAGGTGTGCATTTGTCGTTCCTGGTTGACTTTAAACTTGGTGGCAAAATGATCTCGGGAACTAACTTCAATGCGGTAAGACATGGACTTCATAAGATGACTTTGGAAGGAAGAGAAGGTGGTGTAGTGGGCGAGGGTGTAAGCGTTAACGGTGGAAAGAATACAGCAGTAGCGGCGGTTCAATCGTATTGGGAAGTCGTACGTTCACAAGGTTTAGTAGAACCAATTGTGTACGATGCTGGCTTTTGGAAGCTTCGTCAGATCACACTTGGATATGATTTCACAAAGTATCTGCCGCAGGCTTGGCCTGTAAAAGGAGTTCGTCTGAATCTTTCAGCAAACAACGTTGCATTATTGAAGAAATGGGTAGACAATATCGATCCTGAGAGCTTTGGTTTCAACTCAGATAACGTGTCGGGACTGGAAACTACAGGTCTTCCAACGACAAGGTCTATTGGGTTTAATTTAAACGTTAGATTTTAACTTGACATGATTATGAAAAAATTTATCAACTATAGTTGGGTTGCCATTCTGTTACTAATGGCATCCTGTGACAAAAACTTCGATGAAATCAACATTAACAAAACTGCTCCGACTGCAATAGATCCTGTATTTCAGTTGAACAGTGCTGTAATCAACTCCTCGTTCAATGGAACCACATTGTCTTACGAGTTAGGGATCGTGCAACAGATAATAACACCAAATTCAGGTGTTCTTACAGGTGCTAATTTCAACCAGGACAACCGAGGAAATACACAGGCGAACTGGCAGGGATTGTACCGTGGTGTGATCAGAAATACAAAAGACATCATCAATAGAACGAAAGATATGCCTGAGCGAAGTAACCTTATGCATATGGCGAGAATTGTTCAGGCGCAAGCTTTTATGATTCTTACAGATTCCTATGGTGATATTCCTTATACGGAAGGTGGAACAGGATATTCTAGTCAGATTTTCTTGCCAAAATATGATGCCCAACAGGATATCTACAATGATCTCATCAAAGAATTGACTGAAGCATCTGCAGCGTTGAATGCATCCGGAAGAGTAGAAACAGGCGATGTACTTTATGGCGGCAATATAGCGCAATGGAAAAAATTTGGTTACTCGTTACTTTTAAGAGCTGGCATGAGGCTGAGCAAAGTGGATGCCACTAAAGCACAAGCAACCGTGCAGGCGGCGTTTGCCGGAGGCGTTATCACTTCTAACGCAGATAATGCAGTGATGAAACACAGTAGTGATTATACTCAGGGTATTGGTGGCACACTCAATTCCACAGAAGCCGCAAACTA
Organism: Chitinophagaceae bacterium; assembly: GCA_035644775.1. Taxonomy (GTDB): domain Bacteria; phylum Bacteroidota; class Bacteroidia; order Chitinophagales; family Chitinophagaceae; genus Flavisolibacter. The sequence continues at coordinate 5,779 of DASQNW010000390.1, forward strand.
CTACCTTGCAGAACCATTCGTTGATTACCTGAAAAACACAAATGATCCACGTCTTTCTTCGATTGCTATAAGATACAAAGGCGCTACTTCGGGTTCGGATCAAAAATGGGACAGAACAAAATCAGACTTCAATGGATCTACAAATCCGGCAGATCAAATAGGAATGCCTCTGGGCTATGATAATGCAACAATCAAAGCAGTTGCTACCAGCAAAGGTCTTGCGAGCTTCTATGACTTCAGCCAGGTAGACAGAGGACGCTTGGTAAAAGTGTCTGCCCCAGTGTTCTTTGTGACTGCGGCTCAAACGAATCTTTTGCTTGCTGAAGCAAGGCATAGAGGATGGATCACTGCAGGAACTGTGGAAGGATACTACAATGCTGGAGTGAGAGCTCATATGGAGCAAATGGCTGCTTACGATGCTGGGTCTGCTATTGCTTCAAGTGCTATAGATGCTTATTTAGCCGCCAATCCATTCGACCCTTCGAAGGCCTTGGAGCAAATCAATACGCAATATTGGATTGCATCATTCCTCAATGGTCCTGAAGCATGGGCTAATTTCAGGAGAAGTGGTTTTCCTGCGCTTACACCCAATCCTTTTCCAGGTAAAGATCTCACCACTGAAGCGTTTATTCGGAGACTTACTTATCCGAATTCCGAGATCTCGGTAAACAAAACAAATCTTGATGCTGCTGTAGCACAGATGGGAGCAGATATTTTGGATACAAGAGTTTGGTGGGATAAACCTTAAAACTTTCTCATAAACAGGCAGTTATCACACAGACCCTTTGTATCTACATCGGGTCTGTATTTTCTCGTATGCTTGTTCGTAACCTGTGCTATCTATCTACCCTCTTACAATTTTTTCTGAAATGGCCTACGTTGAAGATAAATTTTGGTAAATGACGTATTACCTCGGCGTTGACATAGGCACAACATCCGTTAAGGCAGTAGCCTTTTCTCATACCGGTGAGGTATTGAAGACACGGTCAGTGTCCTATAAAATGCTTCATCCTGAGCCAGATTTTTGCGAACAACAGCCAGAGGAGATTTTTGGAGCAGTCATCACAAGTATCAATGACGTTCTGCAACACCTTGACCCAACGAGGGTAGCCTTAGTAAGCTTTAGTGCAGCAATGCATAGTTTGATAGCAGTGGATCATAATGATGGTTGCTTAACCAACTGCATCATATGGGCGGATAACCGGGCCAGCGAAATTGCAACCCAACTGAAAGACACAACAACTGGCATGGCATTTTATCACGCCACGGGAGTTCCCGTGCATGCTATGTCTCCATTTGCCAAGTTGATTTGGTTCAAGGAAAATGAGCCTGACGTCTTCTATAAAGCAAAGAAGTTTATTAGCATAAAAGAGTACGTTTTTTTCAGGCTGTTTGGTGTGTATGTGGTCGACACCGGCATCGCATCGACTACGGGCTTGTTAAATCTCAGCAGCCTTCAATGGGACGAAAACGTGTTGAATTATGTAGGAGTTTCAGCGGACAAGCTTTCACTTGTGAAAGACACAACAACTGTCTTCTACCTTAGGAATAATGGAGATTTAGGTGATCAAAGTTTATTACTGTCATCAAACACACCAGTAGTAATAGGAAGCAGTGACGGAGCTTTGGCCAACGTCGGAACCGGTGCTGTTACGGTAAACAGCATAGCGCTTACTATTGGCACTAGTTCCGCCATTCGCATCTTCGCGGACCAACCAGACACAGACGATCTCATGCGCACTTTCTGCTATCATGCCAAAGACAGCTGCTATATAGTAGGGGGCGCAAGTAATAACGGCGCTGTGGTTATGGAATGGCTGCGCCATTCTTTATTACAGACGAATGAAAGTTTTGAAAGCATCTTTCACTTGGCGGAAGAAGTTCCTGCGGGCAGTGAAGGACTAATCTTTCTCCCCTTCATTTTGGGAGAACGGGCACCGATCTGGAATTCCCTTGCTAAAGGAAATTTCTTTGGGTTTTCTATCAATCACACTAAGGCACATCTCGTAAGAGCTACACTGGAAGGAATAGTTTACTGCCTTTATAGCATTGGGAGAGTGCTGGAAGAAAAATATGAGGTGCACCAGATACATGCAACAGGTGGGTTTGCTCAAAGCGGGTTGTGGTTGCAGATAGTAGCGGATGTATTCAATAGAACTGTAGTGGTCTCAGATGCAAAAGAAAGCTCCGCTTTGGGAGCTGTGATCCTGGCTGCGGAGAGTCTGAATTTGCCGATAGAAATAAAAACAAAATGTTCTGAAAAGTATTTGCCAGACTATAAAACACACCAACAATATAAACTCCAGTTTCAGAAGTTTGAACGTTTGTACGATCTCTTGAAAACAGAGTTTGTAGGAAATGAAAAAGAGGTGATTTCATCTGTCTGATTGAAAATTTACCTAAGTTCGGTTTCAATCACGTTAATCCTTTAACGATATGTATAAGAAAACGATTTGCTTGCTATTTTTCTCGTTCTTTCTACTTTCCACACAGGCGCAGCGGATCTTGTCTACGCCCGAGTATACTAAACTTTTAACCTCGCAATGGACTGGTGAACGCTTTTCAGATGGCAGGCCCAAGGTGCCTGATATCATTCTCGATCGCCTGCAAAACTGCACTTTAGAACAAGTGTGGGGGTATATGGACAAGCGTGGCTACCGTAATCAAATTGAGAAAGACTGGATCATTTTGAAACCAGGTGAAACGATGACCGGCAGAGTGGTTACGGCTCAATTTATGCCAACACGTCCCGACCTTGATAGCCTTGTAAAAGCACAGGGAAAGGCAGAAGGCCGCCCTCAAAAAGGAGGTATTAACACATGGCCGATAGATGTTCTTACAAAAGGGGATATTTATGTTGCCGATGGATATGGCAAAGTAAAAGACGGCACTTTAATCGGCTCCAGCCTTGGAAATTCTATATATGGCAAAACAGGAAGAGGAGTTATTTTCTATGGCTCTGTGAGAGACATGCAGGAACTAAAAGATACGAAAGGATTTAATGCCTGGGTAAAGGGGCATCACCCTTCATATATAAAAGACATGACTCCTACGTCCATCAACACTCCCATACGTATAGGTGAAGTAACGGTGTTCCCAGGCGACGTTGTTTTTGCCAATGAATATGGAGTTGCCTTTATCCCCGCTCACATGGTAGAAGGTTTGGTAAAACAATCGGAACTGGTAGGGTTGAGAGATGAATTTGAAAGAGTGTTGCTACAACAAAATAAATATCCATCCGGAGAAATTCACGGCGATTGGTCAGACAAAATCAAAAGCGAATTCAGAACCTGGGTGGCCAAGTATCCCAAGAAACTTGCAGTAACGTCAAAGGAAATAGAAGACTATTTAGCTAAAGACGACGATTAATTCTTTTTTAGAATTCAAAACAACATTACCATGAGAATCAAAGCTGCCATTCTCTTGCTTTTGTGCTGCATTTTATTGCACGAGAGCTCACTGGTTGCACAGACAATTTCAAAAGACGAGTTAGCCTTTCTCACAGCTGAGTGGAAGGGCGAGCGCTTTGCCGATGGGCGGCCAAAAATAGCAGATGATCTTCTTGAAAGAGCTAAATACATCATGATCGATGATGCATGGACAGTTCTAAAAAATGAAGGCTATCTAAATCAGTTCGAAGGCAGGTGGAATACAGTGTCCGACACCATACCGGTAACAGGAAGAGCAGTAACGGCGATGTATTTGCACAGCCGACCCGACGTAGAAAAGAACATTAAGGATCGTGGTGCAAAACAGGGCCGCAAAGGCAACACCAATTCATGGCCAATAGAAATTCTAACCAAAGGCGATGTGTACGTAGCTGATGCTTTCGGCAAAATCGGCGGTGGCTCTATTATGGGTGCTACGTTGGCTAACTCCATCTATAGCAAAACAGGAAATGGGGTAGTATTTGATGGTGCAGCCAGGGATCTGCAGGAGCTGCGCATGCTCAAGGGTTTCAATGCATTCGTCCGCGATTTTCATCCATCGTTTTTAGAGGAAATGGTATTGATGGGACTAAACACACCTATAAGGATAGGAACTGCTATTGTGCTTCCCGGCGACCTGGTGATAGCACAAAAAGAAGGTGTGTTGTTTGTGCCAGCGCACCTCGCAGAGCAGGTGGTAAGCACAGGTGAATTCGTTATACGTAAAGACAAATTTGGGTTTGAAATGGTGCGCTCTGGAAAATATTCTCCTGGTCAGATAGATAGCCAGTGGGACAACCAGTTGAAAACTGAATTTCTTCAATGGCTTGAAAAACGTCCAGAACTTGGGAAGATGACAAGAGCCGAACTCGACAAGATGATGAGCAAACGTACCTGGTAAACTACTAAGACAGCAAAACATACATAAACACAAATTAAAAACCATGACTCCCTCTCAAAAATTCCTGGCCAGGTTAGGCTTAAAAGATCCGGAACCGGTAGACGTAGTAAGTAAAGATGGTGCAAACGATAACGAGGAGAATCCGCGCCGAGCGTTCCTGAAGAAGTCTGCTCTTGGTGGTGTGGCTCTCGGTAGTTCGTTGTTGTTTTCTCCCATAGAAGACGTTGTTGCACAAAGCACGCAAAATGTAAAACGCTTTGGTGCTCCATCCGATCTTAAAATCACCGACATGCGTTATGCGGTAACCGCAGTAATGGGGCGCACTGCTATAATACGTATCGATACCAACCAGGGAATCTACGGCCTTGGGGAGGTAAGGGATGGTGCTGATGAACGTTACGCCCTGATGCTCAAAAGCCGCATACTTGGAGAAAATCCATGTAACGTGGAGCAAATATTTAAAAAGATAAGACAGTTCGGCGGACCTGCACGGCAAGCCGGCGGTGTTTGTGCAGTAGAAATGGCTCTTTGGGATATTTGCGGTAAAGCGTACAACGTGCCGGCGTGGCAATTACTCGGCGGAAGGTATCGCGACAAAGTTCGTTTGTATGCTGATACGCCTGAAGCAAGTTCACCTGCTGAACAAAAGAAGCTGATTAATTATAGGATTAATGAGCAAGGATATACCTGGCTTAAAATGGATGTATCCATCCACGAGCTAAAAGGGATGAAGGATGCATTGGTTAATGACAAGTTTTGGCGCAACGAGCAGGGAAATCTCGGCCAATGGGCAAACCAAAACAATTTCATGTCTTACAGCAATACCTTACACCCATTCACTCAAATTCAGATTACTGATAAGGGGCTTGACCACCTTTCTAAAGTTGTTTCAGATGTACGCAGCATGATCGGGTACGAAGTTCCTTTATCTACGGATCACTATGGTCATTTCGACTATAACAACGGAATAAGGCTTGGAAAAGCTCTTGAAAAATATAGGCTTGCCTGGCTTGAAGATGTTGTATCGTGGGAATACACTGACCAGTGGAAAACGTTAACGGCAGCGCTGGAGACACCAACGCTCACAGGCGAAGACATTTACCTGTTAAAGAACTTCAAGCCGTTGATCGATGCCCGTGCAGTGGATATTGTTCACCCTGATCTGGCTTCTTCCGGAGGTTTACTTGAAACAAAACGGATCGGTGATTACGCAGAAGAATATGGCATTGCGATGGCGATGCACCAGGCAGGTACGCCAGTATCGTTTATGGCGAATGTGCATTGTGCTGCAGCCACCCAAAACTTCCTGGCGTTGGAACACCACTCAGTAGATGTGCCCTGGTGGGAAAGCCTTGTGAAAACAACAGATGGAAGAAAGCTCATAACCAAAGGCTATGCTAATCTGCCACTCACGGCACCAGGTTTGGGTATTGAGCTGGACGACGAAGTGGTGAAACAGCATCTGCATCGCACTGATAAAAACTATTTTGCGCCAACACCAGAATGGAACGAAAAGCGTTCTCACGACCGTGTATTTAGCTAGTTGTTGAAGCGATAATAAGCCTTTTGTTTTGTTAGTTTTTCGTTCATTTAGAAATATTCTTCACTTGAGGAGGTTCTAAGCAAAACGAGTAAACCTGCAGAATGAAAGGCTTTTCTCAACATCGGTTTACCAGTTGTTTTTACTTGCATTGATCATCATTCTTCGCCTTTAAAATTTACTTATGTCATCTCCCGGGAACAACGTGTTCAAGCTGTTTTATATAGTGGCGCTGGTTGCGTTAGTTGCCTTTATTGCCATAACCATTCAGGAGCAGCACATGTGGGCAGGTTGGGCGTTGATGACATTTTTTTTAAGCCTTGCCATTGCATTTCGGGGTAGTAAGTTTTTAAAAGGCTTTTCTTTCACTGTTATCATTTTTGCGGCTGTCGTGCTGGCTCTTTACTATCCTCAATACTTCACCGAATGGAATGGATTTAAGCTCTCCACGCTTATCACTCCACTTATTCAGCTCATTATGTTTGGAATGGGTACGTCCATGAGCGTGAAGGATTTTGTTGGCGTAGTGAAGATGCCCAAAGGTGTTTTAATTGGAGTCGTGAGCCAGTTTGTAATTATGCCTTGCCTGGGATATACGCTCGCAAGTGCTAGCAATTTTCCACCGGAAATAGCAGCAGGCATAATATTGATTGGTTGTTCCCCTAGCGGAATGGCTTCCAACGTAATGTCCTACCTGGCTAAGGCAAACCTTGCTTTATCCATCACTATTACTTCAATAACCACTTTGTTAGCTCCTTTTATCACACCACTGCTGATGAAGCTCTTCGCCGGTGCCTTGGTAGAGATAAATGTTTTAAAGATGATGTGGGACATCATCAAGATGGTGATCATTCCAATAGGTGCAGGTTTGCTCTTCAACCGTCTTCTTAGCGGTAAGGCTAAATGGTTCGATGCTGCCATGCCCATTGTGTCAATGTTTGGTATTGCATTCATCATTGTCATCATCACTGCAGCAGGTAGAAACAGTTTGTTGACAATAGGTCCTGCACTGATTGGATTGGTTTTGATACACAATTTGTTCGGCTACTTTCTCGGGTATTGGTCTGGCAGATTATTTAAAATGAATGAGAGGGATTGCCGCACCATTGCAATCGAAGTAGGAATGCAGAATGGTGGACTAGCGTCAGGCATTGCCAAAGAAATGGGCAAAATTGCCACCATAGGCCTTGCGCCAGCTGTATTCGGCCCTCTCATGAATATTACGGGCTCTTCGCTTGCGAGTTGGTGGCACAACCGGCCCCCGGCAGATGAACCTACTGACGCGGAAAAAGCGCTGGCAGAAGAGCAAGACGCGGCAACCATACCAGGATAACAGTAGATCTATTTAGAACTTATTCTTCCACATCATACTTTCCACCGGCCTGTTTGCCTGGTAGCTGTATTTAGCATTTGCCTTTTGATTGTACTTGATTTCAATGGTGCCATCTACCGGGAAATAAATCAGCTGGCCTACAGGCATGCCAGCATAAACCCGCACCGGCTGCTTTACAGAAATCTCCAATGTCCAATTGCCACAAAATCCAACGTCACCTTTGCCAGCGGTCGCATGTATATCAATGCCCAGCCGGCCAGTGGAAGATTTGCCTTCCAGGAAAGGCACATGTGCATGCGTCTCGGTGTATTCAGCTGTTACGCCGAGATAAAAAATATGAGGGTAGAGCACAAAACCATCTTCTGGAATTTCAAAATGCTCTATTTCGTTATGCTTTTTTGCGTCAAGAATGTGCTCGCGGTAAGTTGCTAATACTTTTCCAAGATGCACGTCGTAGCTGTTGCTTCCCAGACATGCACGATCATATGGTTCTATCTTGATTGTTCCATTTGCAATTTCTTCCAGTATACGTGAATCAGAAAGGATCATGAATAATTATAATTTTGGACGGCGGCTCGTTTTGGCAGCCGGCAAAATAACTCAGAAAAACTCGTGGATGCCTATTTTTTTTCAACAGGATATTGACGTAAACACCAGGGTGGCCATTTGGAAAATTGAGGAAGAGGAAAGTTTTTTTCTACAACATGTAATGCCACAGCGTAATGTTTCGCACCCACACAAAAAACTTCAGCATCTTGCGGGGCGCTACTTGCTAAAACACTTGTTTTCTGACTTTCCCCTTGCACTTATTCTAATTGCCGACACAAAGAAGCCATACCTCGAAGATGAGGCTTTCCATTTTTCAATTTCGCACTGCAGTGATTTTGCAGCAGCCATCGTAAGCAGAACCAGGAGAGTAGGGGTTGATGTGGAACTGACGACTGACAAAGTAGAGAAGATAAAGCACAAGTTTTTGACAGAGGCAGAACTAAACATCAGCAGTGTTGCTGTGGCAGGAGCGATGGACAAACGACAGAGTTCAGATGGGGTCGAAATACCGAAACTTACATTACTCTGGAGCTGCAAAGAAGCTGTTTACAAATGGTTTGGCTCTGGCGAAGTAGATTTTAAGGAACATATAGTTGTGGAATCACTGACGGATGTGGGCATTGATCTGTTCCGGACCAGTATATGTTTCAAAAAGAAGGAGCCCATCGAACTATCGTTGAGCTCCACATATTTTACTTTGACTCCATCAGCTTCAAACATTGATGGAGCTGATGAACAGAGGCTGGTGCTTAGTTATGTAGTTACTTAAACAGTAACTGCTTTTCATCTTCCTCTTCTTCCACACCGTCTTCAAGCAATGGAATTTCTCCTATCGATGCGCCTGCTATTCCTTTTACCGATCCATACAGACCTGCTGTACTGATCAGCACTTTTTCTAATTGTTTTTCCCGCTCTTTCCAAAGTTTTTCCATCTGTATCCTTTCTTTGGTGATAGAGTTTTTCAATGCCAGGAATCCTTCTACTATTGTTTCTATTTGCTGCCGAAATTCTGTTCCTGTAAGGTAGCTGTATAGCAGCTGCATTTTTTCACCCTTGTTTTCCTCGGCTTTTTTTGTTTCTGCTATTCTGATGATGGTGTGCCGCAAAGCAGTTGTAAGTGCAAGCACTTCGTTGAACGAGCAGATCCAGACACCGTCTTTTTCACCAAAGCACAGCATTTCTTTTGGGTAGGCCCGCGTTACCAAAATAGCAACATCAGCCTGCTTATTGCGCATATCTGTTTTCAGCTTATCTATCCAAGCGTTGCTAAAGGTTTTTGTACGCTTGCTTTCAAAAATGATCTTTCCGCAGTCTGCTCCTATACGGTTGCGCACGGTTTGCATACAGTCCGCACCTTCTACTCCCTTCCCCACTTCGGTGATTGCATCGTAAGGAAAATGATCTCTCAACAACTCTTCTAACAGCAGCTCCTGCGCCTCGCCTTGCAATTGCATAGAACCTTGTTCTGCTTTCCTTTTCATCTCGTCTGCAAGCTTCCGCTGGTCCTCTAATTGTTTCTCCAGTTCTTTCAGGCGCAACTGGTATTCTGTCTCTTTAAGATTTACCCTTTCAGCTTCTTCTTTGCGAATTTGGTTGGTGAGCTGGCCCCGCTCTTCCAGCAGCTTTTTTTGTACTGCAATTTCCAGCTCTTGCTCCTTTGTTTTGAGTGCTTGTTCTTTTTGCAAAAACTCCAGCTCTTTATCACGGGCGAGTTTCAGCCGCTGTTCATTGTCGGCTTTGGTTTGCTTCAGCAGGCGCAATTCGTTTTCAAAATCTGCCGATATAGATTTCCGTAACTGCTGCTGCAGTTCTGATTCCATTTTTATTTTTTCTTGCTGCAGCCTCTGTTGAAAAAGTTCATTTTCTTTTCTCTTCTTTTCTTCAAATAAGTTTTGTTCTTCTTCTAACCTTTTTCTATCTGTGTTGATTTGCTGCAATGATTGTTGCAATTGCTTATCATATTGCTGCTTCAACTTCTGTTCAACGTCTGCAGATAACACATTTTCTACATCAAAAACAGTTGAGCAGGTGGGGCATTTTATATTGGTTGGCATTTTCCCGGTTTTCTACAAAATAACGGAGTTTCCTAAATATTTTAGCATATGTTGGAAAACTCTGGAAAAGATGCACCGAGATTCTTCGCTGAACGACAAATTTTATGGTGGTATAACATTGATGTACGCTAAATTGCCGATATGAGAAGAGGGATATCGATTGCCTTTTGCATTTCAATAGTTCAAATCTGTTTTTCGCAGAACACTATTAAGCTGAATGCTGCAACTTCAGCGCAAACTATTGACCGCCATATCTACGGCCACTTTGCGGAACATTTGGGCCGATGTATTTATGGAGGTTTCTATGTTGGCGAGCAGAATAAAACAGTGCCTCATACCAATGGCATTCGGAACGACGTAGTGGCGGCGCTGCGGAAGTTGAAAATTCCAAACCTCCGTTGGCCCGGCGGCTGCTTTGCAGATACGTACCACTGGAAAGATGGCATTGGCCCTAAAAACAAGCGGCCTTCAATTGTAAATACATGGTGGGGTGGTGTAACGGAAGACAACAGTTTTGGCACCCATGAGTTTTTGGACATGTGCGAGTTGCTGAATACAGAGCCTTACCTGTCGGCAAATGTTGGCAGCGGAACGGTGCAGGAGCTGATTGATTGGGTGCAGTATGTAAACTTTGATGGCCAAAGCCCTATGTCCGATTTGCGAAGACAACATGGTCGTGAGAAGCCCTGGAACGTGAAATTTTGGGGAATAGGTAATGAGGCATGGGGTTGTGGCGGCAACATGCGTGCTGAATATTATGCGGATCTTTTTCGCAAGTATGCCACATTTATGACGGGTTGGACGAAGGATAACAAAATCGTAAGAATTGCGTCTGGAGCAAGCGATGCCGATTATAACTGGACCGAAGTGTTGATGAAAAATATTCCGCATAGATTGATTGAATCGGTGGCGCTACATCATTATTCGGTTATCGATTGGGATAAGAAAGGTCCCGCTACGGGATTTACAGAGCAGCAATATTTTGCATCTATGAAGGAGGCCTGGCTGATGGACTCATTAATACGAAAGCATGCTTCTATCATGGATAAATATGACCCGCAAAAGAAGGTTGCTCTTATAGTAGATGAATGGGGCGGGTGGTATGATGTAGAACCCGGCACCAATCCAGGGTTTTTGTACCAGCAGAATACCATGCGCGATGCTATGATAGCCGGGATGACTCTGAACATTTTTAATAACCACTCAGACCGGGTGAAAATGGCAAACCTGGCTCAGACCATAAATGTTTTGCAGGCGGTAATATTAACTCAGGAAGAAAAAATGATTCTGACGCCCACTTACCATGTTATGGAAATGTATGCTGTTCACCAGGATGCCACCTATATACCTTTGGAATTAAAGTCTACACAATATGTACTCGGAAAGGAAAGGTTGCCCGCAATTTCTGCATCAGCATCGAAAGATTCTACAGGGCGTGTACACCTCTCCGTAGTAAACATTGATGCCAAACAACAACAACAAATTACGGTTACACTGCCCGAGAGATTCTCTTCCGTAACAGGGCGTGTGCTAAGTTCGCAAAATGTAAGCGATCATAACACGTTTGCGGCTCCCGAAAAGATAAAGCCGTCCGAGTACAAAGATGCAAGCCTGAAATCAAACACTATTTCTATGCGTATTCCTCCGTTTTCAGTGGTAGTGCTGGAATTGAGTACTAAATAAGAAATGCATGGTTAACTCCTTACCTCTTGCGAAATAAAAAAAGGACTGCTCGATGCAGTCCCACGTCTCAAAAATTTTTTCTCTTAAATTAAGTTCACACTCCTGTTTACAAAAGCTGTCAGGTCTGCCCCCGTTAGCATGCCCTGAGAAAGCAGGGCCAGATCAAAGGCCTGTTTTGCCAGCTGTATTTGCTCTTCCTCGGCTTCGGTTTTAAGTATCCGCGACACCAGCTTATGGTTTCCATTGATAGCTACTTTATAGCTGTCTGGGAGTGATCCGTAGAAGTTCATGCCTCCATTTCCACCCATTTTTGCCATGTCCTTCATCCTCCGCATCCATTCTTCCATTGTAACAGAAACGGGTAATTCCTCCTGGCTCAACGGCTCCACTTCTACTTTCATCTCGGGTTTGTTGATCGCTTTTTCAAAGATCTCTTTTATCTTCTTAGACTCATCATCTGTTAACACATGACTGAGCTGCTCATCTTTTTGCACGAGCTTATCCATTACATCTGCATCTACTCTTTTCAGAGAAACTTTTTCAAGTTTCATTTCCAGGTGTTGGATAAAATGGTTGTCTATTGGCGAGTTCATCACCAGCACATCATATTCTTTTTTGTTTGCTCCCTGCACAAAAGCATCTTGTTTCACCGGGTCGTTGGTATAGAGATACACCACCACTCCATCTTTATTCGTCTGCAGTACTTTCACTTTGTTGTTGTATTCATCCAAAGTGTAGTGCTCTTTTTTTGTATTGGTAAGTAGTGCGAAATCTTTTGCTTTATCGTAAAACTTTTCTTCGCTGATCATTCCATATTTTACAAACAAGCCGATGTCAGTCCATTTTTCTTCATAGGCCTTGCGGTCTTTTTGATACAACTCGCTCAACTTGTCAGCCACTTTTCTGGTAATGTAGCTATTGATTTTCTTAACATTGCTATCGGCCTGCAGAAAACTACGGGACACATTCAGCGGAATATCAGGTGAATCAATCACGCCGTGCAGCAGCATCAGGAATTCTGGCACAATGTCCTTCACTTCATCGGTGATAAACACCTGCCTTGAGAATAGTTTAATTTTGTTGCGCTGTAAGTCAAAATCGTTCTTCACTTTGGGGAAGTACAATATACCAGTCAGGTTGAAGGGATAATCCACATTGAGGTGTATCCAAAAAAGTGGATCTTCTGAAAACGGATACAATTCTTTATAAAACTCCAGGTAATCTTCATCTTTCAAATCAGACGGGGCCTTGGTCCAGATGGGAGCGGTATTGTTGATGATATTATCAACTTCTACTGATTTGTATTTCGGCTTTGCTTCTTCGTCCTCACCATCGGGCTCCTGTTCTGTTTTAGTGCCAAACTTTATGGGAACGGGGAGAAATTTAGCGTACTTGTCCAGTATCTCCTGCAATTTGTATTTGCTTAGAAACTCTTCTGAGTCCTTGTTGATGTAAAGGATTACTTCTGTTCCCCTCTCTGTGCGATTGCCTTCCGTGATTTCAAATTCCGTGCTGCCATCGCACACCCAGCGTGCCGGTTCAGCACCCTCCTGGTAGGATAGAGTTTGAATTTCTACCTTATCTGCCACCATGAATGCCGAGTAAAAACCAAGGCCGAATTTTCCAATAATTTCATTGGAGTCTTTAGCGTCTTTGAATTTCTCCATGAACTCTGTAGCTCCGGAGAATGCGATTTGATTGATGTATTTCTTGATCTCGTCGGCCGTCATCCCGAGCCCACGAT
>DASQNW010000391.1:0-2370 GCA_035644775.1 Chitinophagaceae bacterium
TTCAGTGCTTTAACTACATAGCAGGTGAGGATAATTGAAACGGTATTGAGAAGTACAGCAATGTTGGGTATCGTATTTACATCTGCAAAGGACCAATTTGCAAAGGTTAGAACGCTTTTTGGGTTCAGTTGATCTGAGGCGTACCGGATGGTAAATCATCTGAACCGTTTTCTTATGCTGTTTGGCGCCACCCCCGTCCTGCGGCTGACGTGTTAAGTCGCAGGATCAGTGGTAATTTACATATGTGAAGCTAATCGAGCTCAGGCTAATCCTTTCTGAAAACTATCCTATAGACCAATTGTTTCTACCCGGCCATTCAGAAAACCGTTTATTGCGGCTTTTTGCCTCTCATGTTTAAAAGCTTGGTTTCCCAGTAACCAAACCCGCAGCTGCACGTATAATAACCAAAGAATTTAAATACCAGTCATCACTGAAAAAGGCCGTCGATGACAAAATCAGGTAGCATGCTATGTAAAGTACCTACGTTTGTCATGAAATCTACAACAGCAAGTACTTAATACCTTAAAAATGAAAAAGATCTTTTGCCTCCTCGTTCTGATAGTTTCTATAAGCTGGAATGCCGGGGCACAAACCAAGACTGCAAAAATACAGGGCACTGTAACTGATGTCAACGGAAAAGTTGTTGAGTCGGCTACTATCTCCTTGATGAGGAAAGCAGATTCCGCAGTGGTAAAATATGCAATTGCAGACAAGAACGGCCGGTACGAATTTGAAAACCTCACGGTTGGCGAATACTTCGTAAAGGTGTCAGCAGTCGGACATACCACCTTTTATACAGAAAATATCACGATTGATGATTCAAGTGCTACCCTGAGTGTCAAAAAAGTGCAACTGGTTCCTCAAACAAAAGACTTGAGTACCGTAACAGTTACGGCTAAGAAACCTTTTATCGAACAGAAAATCGATCGCACGGTGATAAATGTAGAAGCGTCGGTTACCAATGCAGGCTCTACTGCTTTGGACGTGTTGGAGCGGTCGCCCGGAATCACAATAGATAAAGATGGCAACATCAGCCTTAAGGGAAAGCAGGGAGTGATGGTAATGATGGATGGCCGCCCTACATACCTGAGTGCCGCAGAACTCACTAATTACCTTAGAAATCTCCCCGCAACTGCAATTGAGCAGATCGAGATCATGACAAATCCTTCAGCTAAATACGACGCTGCAGGTAATTCTGGTATCATCAACATCAAAACCAAGAAAAACAAACAAAAAGGCTTCAACGGTAATCTTTCACTCAATTACGGCCAGGGTCGCTATTGGAAGAGCAATAACAGCATCAACGTGAACTACCGAACAGGCAAAGTAAATGTCTTCGCAAACGCCGGAGCCAGTCAGTGGAATGGTTTTCAAAAATTAGACATTCACCGAAAGTTCCTGGATCCAACTTCGAAAAATGTCAAGGCTATTTTCGACCAAACATCGAACATGAACAACACCAGCAATTATTACAACCTGAAACTTGGTGCGGATTATTACTTAAGTAAGAATACAACCCTCGGGGTGGTAACCTCTGGTTTCTACAATCCTGAGCAGTTTTCCAGTCGAAACCTCAGCTTCCTCAAAGACAATGCTGGTCATATTGATTCTATTGCGTATGCACAAAGCAAGAACACGAACCTTTGGCAGAATGGAAGCGTGAACTTCAATGTTCGCCATCAGTTCGACTCTGCGGGAAGAGAGTTAACGGCCGATGCCGATTTCATTACTTACCAGGCCGACAATTCCCAAACCTACAGCAGCACTTCTTTTGACCCTGAGTGGTTAAAGAAAGGAATAGAACAATTAAGAGGAGATCTGCCGGTTGCTATTGACATCTATTCAGCTAAAGTTGACTATACACATCCATTGGGTAAGGAAACAAAGTTAGAGGCGGGTATAAAATCAAGCTATGTGGAGACAGATAATGCAGCGAACTATTTTACAGTTGGCAATGTAGAAACACCCGATTATAACAAAACCAACCATTTCCTTTATAAGGAGAACATCAATGCGGCGTATTTAAACTTCAACCGCCAATTCAATAAGTTCGGTGTGCAAGCCGGTCTCCGGTATGAGCATACGCAGTACAACGGAAAGCAATACGGCAATCCAACCCGCCAGGACTCAGCCTTTGAAAGGGGCTATGGAAATTTGTTTCCAACGTTGTTTGTGAGCTACAAAGCAGATAAAAACAACCAGTGGGCTATGTCCTTTGGTCGTAGAGTAAACAGGCCGGCCTACCAGGATCTAAACCCTTTCATGTTTTTCCTTGACAACTACACCTACGGTTCGGGTAATCCTTTCTTACGCCAGCAGTATTCGAACAACGTTGAGCTGACGCACACGTTCAAAAGCTTCCTCACCACA
>DASQNW010000392.1:0-8175 GCA_035644775.1 Chitinophagaceae bacterium
CAAAAAACGTTGTACTTCGAAAGGTTTGCCCTGGGCGCAATACAGTAGATGGAAAATCAGGTTTGTTTGGAGAGTCGGGATAATGCTGGGTTTCAAGGCAAAACCCATCACGCGTATTGTAAACGCTTCCCGCACGACCCCTTACATTACGCAAGAAGTTTCCCGTGTATAGTTGCACTCCAGGCTCTGTAGTATAGGTTTTCATCACGATTCCTGTTTTGGGTGCTACTACCGCTGCAGCTAAAGACAGTGCATTGGTGCTTTTCGCGAGCACATAGTTGTGATCATAGCCCCGGCCTCTTTTAATATGTACATCCGAAGTGTCATTGATTCGTGCGCCGAGCGCAACGGGCTTTCTAAAGTCGAGCGGGGTACCAGAAACCGGCAGCAACTTGCCGGTTGGGATTAGCTGAGCATCGGTTTCAGTAAACTGTTCAGCATTTATTTGCATGATGTGGTCAAGAACATCACCGCTGCCTTCGCCGTTTAAATTAAAGTAGGAATGGTTGGTAAGGTTTAGCACAGTTGGTTTGTCAGTGGAGGCCGCATAATCAATCCTTAATGCTTTATCAGCCGTTAACGTATAGGTCACCTGGGTTTTCAAATTTCCAGGGAACCCTTCCTCGCCGTCTATGGAAAGATATGAAAGCACCAATACTGAATCACTTTGCTGACGTGCTGCCCAAACCCTGGACTGAAAACCAGTTTTGCCACCATGAATACTGTTAGAGCCGTTGTTTGGATCTAATTGATAAACGACACCATCGAGCGAAAACCTGGCCCCCCCTATTCGGTTTGCGTAACGACCAACTAAAGTTCCAAACAATGATTCTCCTGGCCGTGTGTACGCTGCAAGACTATCGTACCCTAAAACCACATTTACCATATTGGCCTTTCTGTCTGGTACCCAAAGACCTACAATTCTTCCTCCGTAGTTTGTTATTGCGGCTTGCACCCCGCTGTTCTTTAAAAAAAAGAGATCAACTTGCCTGCCCTGCAGGGTTTGCTGAAAAGCAGCTCTGTCAGGCAATCGTGCTAGCCACTCCTCTGACGCCTTCTTGTTTTTTGCCTTCTCGGGCGTAGCACACTGTGCAAGTAAAAAAGCAGCAACAATTGGGAAAGAGTATTTCATATCGCTATGGTAAAAAGAGCAGAAGCAAGTTACTGTTAAAACGAATGAGCTGGGCTGCAAGTTAAAGCGGGCACGAGAGAATTTTTCAAGTTGAACATCTCGATTAATATTCCTGCAAATTGTTTTGGATTATATGCTATTTTCAAACGATTTTTCCTGGTAGAGATGCAAAAGCTGCTACAAAAAACCAACTAACTTAAAACCAGCCATATGAACCGGTTAGCTCCGTCAGATTACATTGTTTTTCTTATCTATTTTGTTATTGTGGCCTTATACGGATGGTGGATTTACAACAGGAAGAAATCCGCTCAATCCGATACGAAGGACTATTTTCTTGCAGAAGGATCGCTTACCTGGTGGGCCATCGGCGCTTCTTTGATTGCATCGAATATTTCTGCCGAACAGTTTATTGGCATGAGTGGCTCAGGTTTTAAAATGGGGCTTGCAATTGCTACCTATGAATGGATGGCTGCAGCTACGCTGTTGATTGTAGCTATTTTCTTTATTCCAGTTTACCTGAAGAACAAAATTTACACAATGCCGCAGTTTTTAAACCAGCGGTACAACTCCACTGTTAGTATGATCATGGCAGTTTTTTGGCTGCTCTTATATGTTCTGGTAAATCTAACCTCAATTCTGTACCTCGGTGCGTTAGCTATAAATAGCATTTCCGGCATCAACTTTTTTGTTTGTATGGGTGCGCTGGGTTTGTTTGCAATATTGATCACGCTGGGTGGTATGAAAGTAATCGGCTATACCGATGTTATACAGGTGTTCTTCCTCATACTTTGGGGCCTTGCCACAACCTATCTTGCCCTGAATCTCGTAGCTGAAAACAACGGTACCACAGGCATGCTCAACGGCTTTAGATTGCTGCAAGACAGGGCTGATGATCATTTTCACATGATCTTCAAAGCCGATAATCCCAACTATATCGACCTTCCCGGACTCACTGTCCTGGTTGGTGGAATGTGGATTGTAAATTTAAACTATTGGGGATGTAATCAATACATCACACAAAGAGCTTTAGGAGCAGACTTGAAGACGGCAAGAGGTGGAATTTTGTTTGCCGCCTTTCTTAAAATGCTTATGCCGATTATTGTGGTGCTACCAGGCATTGCTGCTTTTGTTTTATACAAGCAGGATATCTTTTCAACACAAATGATGCAGGAAGGAGAAATTAATCCTGACAGAGCTTACCCGGTTTTGCTAAACCTATTGCCCGCAGGTCTGAAAGGCCTGGCCTTTGCCGCGTTAACCGCTGCTGTGGTGGCATCACTTGCTGGAAAGGCAAACTCAATTGCTACGATCTTCACACTGGACATATACAAAAAACGAGTAAATATAGAAGCTGACGAACGTCGCATGGTTCGGATAGGCAGGCTAACTGTAGTGGTAGCGATGGTGCTGGCCATGCTGGTGTCACCTTTTCTGGGAATAGACAAAAAAGGAGGGTTTCAGTACATACAGGAGTACACCGGCTTTGTTTCTCCCGGCGTTTTTGCTGCATTTATTTTTGGATTCTTCTGGAAGAAAACGACCTCAAATGCAGCCTTGTTTTCCATCATTGGCGGTTTTGCCTTATCGATCTTGTTTAAATTTATGCCGGCATTTGTTGATCTGTCGTCTCTTGCCCCTTTTGGATTTGCGCTTCCAAATGCAGAAGGTGTTTACGAAATTCCGTTTCTCGACCGCATGGGCTTCGTGTTTGCAATTTGCGTAATCGGTGTCATCATCATCAGCATTGTTGAAACCCGCAGAGGTGTTCAGCCGAATGCACTTGAAGTGGATAAAACTATGTTCCGTTTATCACCAGGGTTCACAGTGGGTGCATTGATAATTGTTGGATTACTTACAGCTTTATATACGCTTTATTGGTAAGGCTTAAGAGAGATAAAAAAGCAGGCGAGCCTGCTTTTTTATGCAAGTAATTGATGCAACCGCACGTCGTGGTAGTTCTTGACAAACATCAAAACATTGGTGTATTGCTGAAACTCTTCCTCGTTGTGCATAGTAGTTAGCACTACGGCTTTCATACCTGCATTATGTGCTGCTTCAACGCCCTTTGGTGCATCTTCAAATACAATGCAATTGGCAGTCTGAAGTTCCATTGCAGCCGCTGCTTTTAAGAAAGTATCAGGATCTGGCTTGCTGATGGCAACATCGTCAGCGCAGACAACCACATCAAAGTAATGGCGAATATTCAACCCATCAAGAACGAAATCGACATTGAACTTTATTGCTGCAGAACCTATCGATAGCTTCACGCCTGCATTTTGGCTTCTTTCTAAAAAACTATCCAGGCCGTCTATTAACCGAAGCTCCGGTTGATAGGCAGCCTGGTATCTCTTTTCTTTTTCCAAAGAAAGAACTTCCATTTCTTCTTCACTAAACCTTTCTCTCCCAAACACACGCAACAGCAACTCCTGATTTTTGCCATACATCTGCTCCTTAACAGCGTCCCAGCTCATATTCGCCTGCAGATCATTGTTCAAAATGTCAAACCAAGCTTTGGTGTGATACGACATGTCGTCTATCATAGTTCCATTCATGTCGAAAATAAAACCTCTACTCATATCTATAACGAAAAGGCGCAAAGCTAATATAGCAGTTGGAAAATTGCATTGATCTTAGAACTATCACGCTTGGAGTAGTGGCAGCTCAACGAAGAAAGAG
This sequence comes from Chitinophagaceae bacterium, assembly GCA_035644775.1. Taxonomy (GTDB): domain Bacteria; phylum Bacteroidota; class Bacteroidia; order Chitinophagales; family Chitinophagaceae; genus Flavisolibacter. The sequence goes on from DASQNW010000392.1 coordinate 3,809, forward strand.
GTGCCGTTGCCCAGCTCTGTTTCAAACCAGATGCGGCCATTGGCCTGCTCCACAATGCTTTTGCACATGGCCAGGCCGAGACCGGTGCCGGAGCTCTTGGTCGTGAAGTTTGGAACAAAAATCTTGCTTTGAGTCTCTTCCGGGATTCCTTCACCATTGTCCTTAACCTCTATCAACACTACATCCTCACGCACTACCTCATTAATCTGAATCATGCCTACTTCTCTCTCCCCGGACGCATCCACTGCGTTGGCGAGGAGATTAGTGAACAGACGATTCATATGAGTTTTATCTGCGTTCATAAGCAAATCACGGCTCACTCTATTCCACCGCAGGTTCAGCCTGGGATTGGACTGATACAAATCAACTAATGACGACAGCACATGGTGCAGGTCAAGCAGCTCCACATGCTTGTTGCCTATGTTAGCAAACCTCGAAAAATCTGCCGCAATTTTAGAGAGGTGGTCGATCTGCTCTACCAGCGTATTCGCCACGTTAGATGTAAGTTCTTTTACATTTGCCTGGTTGTTATGAATAGCTTTTTGCAGATACTGTATGCTCAACTTCATTGGCGTTAATGGATTCTTGATTTCATGTGCTACTTGCCGGGCCATTTCACGCCAGGCACCCTCCCGTTCACTTTTGGCTAAAGCCACCGCACTTTGTTCGAGCTGACGAACCATTTTGTTGTACTGCTGCACCAACTCTCCAATTTCATCTTTATAATTCCACTCAATCTCCTCATTAGTTTTGCCGAGGCGCACCTCCTTCATCTTATCACCAATAAGAGAGAACGACCTCGTGATTCTATTTGTAATAAATAAGGCCACCACTCCCGCTATCAAAAAGATAAATGCATTTAAATTGATGATGGTGACCAGGAAGTTTGAGATTTCTTCATTAAGCGCAATCTGCGAAAGAAAATAAGGAATGTTCAGATAAGCATCTACATTGCCCTTATCATCCCTGACGGCAGCATATATGCTCAAGTAGCGGAGTGAACTCACAGTTTCCTCCTGAACATGTTGCACCTGGCGCATCCTACTCAAATGATAAAAGGCTTCCGGGTGAATTTTTGTGCTGAGTATCCCCCATTTGTAAAAGTCAGGACTAGAAGACACTCTTAAATTTCCATCAACATCATACACATTAACGTCTACATTGTGGATGTCTGACACATCCTGTATCAACTTTTGCAAATTTGAACTTGACACAGAGTCGTAAATCTTCAACACATCGTCGAAGCTGCCCTGGTCACGCATGCGCTTTTGCATCTCACGCACCATAATATCTGATGTGCGGCTTAGCCGGTCCACATTGTTTTGGTTATACCGCGCAATAAAGAAAGAGATGGTAGCAGCACCTATTATTAAGAAAGAGAGAATACTGATAAAGATGATGGTGCCATGCACCTGAGATCTTATCGTTAGACGTGAAAACAGGTTGATGACCTTATATCCATATGCTGCATTTAACAGGAAAGCTGAAATCTGTAAAACGGCAACCATCAACAAAAACGCACAAAACAGATAGGAAAACAAGGTAATACTCTCAATAAGAGAGTCATGTTTTCGAGCTATGACAACAACTTTTTGATTACTGGCTCTGTACCACAATTCATCATAATCTTCATTTACCCGATATTCATGCTCCCCTGCAGGAATTTCTCTTTCATTTAAATACGTAGGAAAGGGGTACTTATTGGAAGCGGAAATTAGAAGTTTGTTGCGGTAAATGGCATATGAGTAAAGCTGCTCTTCATATCCTGCTTCATTTCTACGAAAAAGTTCCGGAAAAAAACCTTCAGATGTATACCTCCTGGGCGTGGAAATAATGAACAATGAACCCAGATAGATAGAATCTTTTTGAATCAGTCTCCTGGTGATATAGAACAGATCCTCGAGTGAAGTTTCATAATAATGCAGATCCTGAATACCCGTGGGCCGGCTACGAACTGCAAAAATGTTATTCAGATCCGCAAATGACCGGTTTTCTTCATTATACAAACCATTGTTGGCAGCATCGAACACGTATATCTTTGTTTGATAAGCATTGCGATAGCTCACAAATGAATTTTCGTTGATGATACTGTCGCGCAAATACCGATTTGAATTCACATCTGCCAACCGGTCAAAATTTCCAGCAAAAAAGTCTTCATCCAAATATGCCAACGCAATGCTCAAGGTTTTCTCCTGCGAAGGCTCTGTGAGCTCGTATCGTTTCTCCGCTATGCTTAAACGTTCATGATGTTCTTTCTTTCGATTCTCTTTTAATATTACCCCTGCCAGCGAAACAGAAAAAATGAAAATCCAGAAAAGCACACCCGCCATTGTGATGCTAAAGCGGTTAATAAGAAATTGCTCCTGGTTTAGCAATACTGAATAAACGATGAGCCAAAGCAAGACAGGAATGTGGAACAATACAGTGGTATTGCCAGACTGCAGGCTCAAGTACGCGAGGCCTACAACAGCGATCATGAAGTATATATAAAGGCTCCGGTTCTGAAACGCAGAAAAAATGAAACGAAACAATATGCGGGTAAAGTAGTAGTATGTGAGGCAAAGGAGTGCCAACACTATGAAGCCTATAAGAGAGTATAGATCAAGGCTGAAGAAATTAGTAACGTTGAAAGAGATTTTTGAATCGGCCACCAGGCTGCGAACCATGTCTGCCAAATAGAATGTAGAAAGAATCAGCAATAGCAATGCTGGTATCGCAGCAAAATATATCCGATTACCGTTAAGGAAGGACGGCATTCTCCTTACCGGACCCATATGGTGCCAGGCAAACACGGTTATCCAACAAAAAACAACGGCGTTGATCAGAAGATCGCCCAACGAACGGTTTAGCCAATTGCTGCTATAAACAGCAGGACTGAACAGCTCAAATTGTCGCAGGTAAAAAAAATCAGGAAGCAAGTAAAGAAGCAGCCGAACTACCATAAGGCCGAGTGTCAGCAACACTACACCCTTCACTGCTCCCATTGTCCTGCTCGCGTTTTCCGCCATATGTTGTATATAGCCAAGGAGCAGTAATAGGGCGGCTATCCGCAAAATGAGCGTGATAGCATCGGCAGCAGGCTCGGGCGAATGCGCTTTTCGGGCTACATAAAACAATATGTGACCATTTCTGCTTTTGATGCCGTAAGGAGTTTTCACATCTGAAAGTGACAGCTTGTTTATAGCATCTACACTATGTGCAAATTGTTTTGGAAGATAAGAGCTGGCAATATTATAGTTGAAGAAAACCGGTATCAGCGCATATGCCTGCACGTTGCTGGTTAAGTTATGCAACACTAACGGCCTTTTTACAACTAGATAATAGCCGTTGGAAAGGCGCTGAAAATATTCCCCTTCCGGAAGTGTCAAAGAAAGCGGCGACGGCAGCACTCGCTGATTGTTCCAAAACAGCAACTCACTTTGCTCCGAAAGGGTTTCTGCGTAAATGAAAAATCCATACTTCTTCTCCTCAATGCGTTTAAAATTAGGAAGGCTTTCTCGCTTTTGAACTACCTGGCGCATCAACAATGTGTCGGCCAGCAATCGGTAAAAATCAGCTTCACTTTTCTGAACGTATTGTTCGAGCTTCTTTACATCATTAGTAAGTGAAGGCACCTTACGCAAAAAATATGAACTGGCAAATGACAGGAGTAAAAGAACTGCAGCCCCTGTCAGCAACTGTGCTCTTGGAAATATTAGATTATTTGGCAGCGGCAAGCTCAACCCCTTTGCTGTTTGATCTCATTCCAAATGGCATCCATTTCTTCCAGGGTCATTTCGCTAAGATTTCTGCCGTTAGTAAGTGCAGCTTGTTCCATTTGGGTGAAGCGATGAACAAATTTTTGATTGGTTATCTCCAGTGCATTTTCGGCGTCGATGTTCAAAAACCGTGCAAAGTTCACGAGAGAGAAAACAGTGTCGCCAAACTCTTCTTCTATCTTTCCATGTTCACCCTCGATGATAGCTGACTGCAGTTCATTAATTTCTTCCTCCACCTTATTCCACACTTGTTCTTTGTTTTCCCACTCGAAACCTACCTGCTTTGCTTTTTCTTGCAGTCGCATAGCTTTTATCAGTGCTGGCAAAGCTTTCGGCACTCCCGAAAGCACTGACTTTTTTCCTTCCTTCAACTTCAGATTTTCCCAATTGCGCTTTACATCTTCTTCATCGTTCACCTTAACCTCTCCATAGATGTGTGGATGCCTGGCCACCAGTTTTTCGCACACACCTATGATCACTTCCTGCAGTGTAAATTGCCTTTCTTCATGCCCGATCTTCGCATAAAAAATGATGTGTAGTAGCAAGTCCCCCAACTCCTCTTTGATAGACTTCCAGTCATTATCTGTTATTGCACCGGTCAATTCATAC
>DASQNW010000393.1:0-8928 GCA_035644775.1 Chitinophagaceae bacterium
GAATATTGAAAATGCAAGGGAGAATTTTTTTAAGCTAGTGAATGATCTTCAGACTTCGCATCCAAAAAAAGGTTCAGAGAAGCAACATTCTTTAGCTTTCAAAAACATTCTATCGGAATATTACTTCTCTGATAATGAATGGAAAGCTTCTATTCATACAATTTGTGACGCCAAATTCCGGCTTGAAAACATTTCTGCAAGCTCTCTATTCGAGAAAGAAGTTTCCGAACAACCTCCAGACACGATTTAGTAGATCGCCAGTTCACTTCCCCCTTTCAGTGTAGCAATGCTATACTGAACATTTCAATTTCAATAAATCAACCAAGATGAAACTTCTTCTTACAATACTTTGTTTATTGACCATACAACTAATTGCTCAATCACAAGGCTGCGTTGCTATTAGAAGCGCCGGCGGCATGTGTATGGCTGGCCATGCAAATGACCATGCCACAGAATCAAAATGGCTGCTTAATGTAAATACACGTTATTTCAAATCTTTCCGCCACTTCCGCGGAGAGCACGAGGAAAAACAAAGAGTAGCCCAGAATACAGAGGTCATCAATCATACTACTGCTGTTGATTTTACGCTTACCCGCAATCTCAAAAAAGCATGGTCGCTGGCAGTAGGAGTGCCTGTTGTTTCCAATGCCCGCTCTTCTTTATACGAGCACGATGGAAAAACTCGCCATTCGACGCACTCATTTGGAATTGGTGACATGAGAATCGTAGGTTATAAATGGTTATGGAATCCTGCCATGATGCCAAAGGGCAATATCCAGGCTGGAATTGGAATAAAGCTTCCAACTGGTGATTACCGGTACCAGGATTATTTCTATAGAAACGACTCCACCCAGGCATTGGGACCGGTAGACCAATCCATACAGCTTGGAGACGGAGGTACTGGGTTCTCAACAGAATTGAATGCTTATTACAATATTTCCAGGTCTTGGGGCACCTATGCGAATGCATACTACTTATTTAACCCACGCGAGCAGAACGGCACTTCTACTGCCAGGGGAGGCACATCCTCTTTAACTCAGATCAGGAATGGAAGCAGCGTTATGAGTGTGCCTGACCAATACATGTTGCGTGCAGGTGCAAATTTTCAGATAAAGAACATTCAGTTCTCTGCAGGTGCAAGGATGGAAGGCATTCCCTCTGAAGACGTGATCGGTGGCAGCAGCGGTTTTAGAAGACCTGGTTATGTAATCACTGCGGAACCGGGAATTACCTATACTAGCAAAAAGGTCAGTGTTTACTCTTTTGTTCCAATTGCACTGAAAAGAAACAGAACGCAAAGCTATGCGGATAAGATTCAAACGAAAAAAACAGGTAACTACACCATTGGCGATGCAGCTTTTGCTGACTATGCGATAAATGTCGGTGCAAGTTTCAAGTTTTAATAGATTATCACGACTTGCTTTTTAAAACAATTTTACACAAGAACTATCAGCCGCTCAATTCAGCGGTAACTCGTTCTACGAACCTACTTATATGCACACTTACAATACTCCCAAAAAGGTGATGACCTTTATCGCCTGCCTGGTTTTCCTCACTTCAAAAGCACAAACCGATTTTGATGCCGACATGATGGCCAAAGATCTTTTCTGCAGCGGTTTCATGTACAGTTCCAGCGCATGGGATCACTACTGGGAAGGCACACTTAAGAGAAAAAATGAAAATATAGGCACAGTAACCACACAGATGTTTGCTTATATGGGTGCTTATGGCGTTTCAAAAAAATTCAACCTGTTGTTTGGACTTCCTTATGTAAAAACAAAAGCGAGCGCCGGCACTTTGCATGGGATGAAAGGGGTACAAGACCTAAGCCTATTTGCAAAGTGGATGCCTTATAGCCAGAACATCGGCAAGGGAAAGCTTAGCTTGATAGGGGTAGGTGGGTTTTCCTTCCCTGCCAGTAATTACACACCGGATTTTCTCCCCATGTCTATTGGCCTGGGAAGTAAAACTGTGACCGGACGTTTGATTGCAGATTACCAAATTGGAAACTTCTTCGCAACAGCAAGTGGCACTTACTTCTACCGGAACAACATTACCATTGACCGGGATGCCTATTACACAACAGAAATGCATTTGACGAATGAAGTACAAATGCCTAATGCAAACTCGGTGAGTCTAAGAACAGGCTATCGTACCAAGTACCTGTGGGCTGAAGCTGTCTTCAACAAATTCACCACACTCGGAGGATTTGATATTAGCCGCAACAACATGCCTTTTCCAAGCAACAGGATGAATGCGACAAGTGCGGGCTTTCGTGTGAAATACACACCTAAATCCCTGGACCGTTTGTCATTGCTGGCCAACGGCGATTATGTTCTTTCCGGACGCAACGTTGGGCAATCTACCAGTATTGCGGGAAGCATCTTCTATATTTTGAGTTTTAGAAAAAACAAGAGAAACACCACCAAATAATTACAAAAACAAGATGAAAAATTATACTGCCGTAATTCTGAGTGCTATCTGCATTGCACTAGTTTATCTTTCCTGCTCCAAGGATATTTCCAGTCGCACTTCCAAACTGCCACCTTTGAGTCCAGCAAAAAATGATCTTAATGCAGGTGACTGGAAAACCATATTGCTGACAAAGGCTGATGAATTTGCTGTACCCTCCCCTATCGCTATAAATACCCCTGATTACATAGCTCAGATCAATGAGATCAAAACATGGCAGGCAAATATCAGCAGCGAGGAAAAAGCCATAGTGGATTTCTGGAGTGCCGGGGCCGTACTAAGGTGGAACGAAATAATGAGAGAGTTGGTGGCGAAACATAACCTTCCACCTTACCAAAATGCTGACGGCTCCTATCCTGTTCCCAGCGCTGCGAACCCATTGGCGTATCCACAGTTTCCGTTTGCTAATCCGCCTTACGCTGCACGTGCTTACGCTTACGTAAGTGCGGCTCAATATGACGCACTGGTATCTGCTTTTTTTTATAAAAAACTGTACAACCGTGCGCCTCCTAATAAAACTGATGCAACTATCAAAATGCTGCTCCCGTCAACAGATCTTCCCTCGTACCCTTCAGAAGACGCTGTAGTGATAGGTGCAACCGTTGAACTTTTGAAGTTGCTTTTTCCCGGTGATCAGGATTATATCCAGCAAAAGGCGGAAGAACACCGGCGCTCCAGACTCATAGCGGGAGCCAATGTGAGGAGCGAGCTGGAAGCAGGCGAAGCTCTTGGGAAAGCTGTTGCGCAGAAATTTGTCTCAAGGGCAAGAACAGATCGTGCAGGACAAGCAGTAGGCACACCTGCTGATTGGGCTAAGCTCGAACAAAATTGCATTGACATAGGTGAAACTCCGTGGATGAGCCTCGAATCTCCAAAACGGCCGCCTATGTTGCCCATGTATGGAAAGGTGAAAGCATTTCTTTTCGATTCAGCAACTGCAATAAGCCTAAGGCCTCCACCCCCACCTTCGGTGCACAGTGAGAAAATGAAACAAGAACTTGAAGAGGTATATAAACATGTAAAGAACCCAAGCAGGGAAAACATCAGGATCGTTCATTTTTGGGCAGATGGCGTAGGCACTTCCACTCCTCCAGGTCACTGGAACGATATAGCAGCAAACGATTTTATCAGTAAAAATTACAGCGAGGTGCGCTGGGCAAGAAACCTTGCATTGCTGAACATGGCAATGATGGATGGCGCAATTGTTTGCTGGGATACAAAAAACTTTTATTTCAATCCACGACCATCTCAGTTAAACCCCGCAATCAAAACAGTGACGGGGCTACCTAATTTCCCCGCTTACATCTCTGGGCACTCAACGTTTAGCGGTGCAGCCGCCACGGTGCTAAGCTACCTTGTTCCTGAACGGTCAGCTTTGTACCAGGCAATGGCACAGGAAGCTTCGTTGTCACGTATTTACGGCGGCATACACTTCCGTAGCGATTGTGAAGAGGGCCTAAAAGTGGGAAAGAAAATCGGAGATTATGCGGTGCAGCGGGGCAAAACTGACGGCGCAGGTGAATAAGCAGCAGGTTGAACGGCGGTGCGTAGTCGGTGATTTGTGCTAACTTAACACTGTTAATCTATTTAATAGTATAAAACACAATTCATCAGCATGTTGAGGCTCCTTATCGCAGGTGTTTTTCTTTTGACTGGCACTCGGCAAAATCACGATCACATTGGCAGCATAGAACGCTTTTCTCCGCAGATCAATAAGTTGATCAAGCCGGACGCCAAATTGGAGATTATTGCAGAGGGCTATGAATGGAGTGAAGGGCCAGTGTGGGTTGAAAAAGAAAAGATGCTGCTGTTCTCTGATATCCCCAGAAACAGCATTTACAAGTGGACAGAAAAAGGAGGTGCAGAATTATACCTTAAACCCGCCGGATATACCGGATCAGAAGAACGCGGAGGCGAAACAGGATCGAACGGGCTGGCTCTTACAAAAGATGGAAAATTGGTGTTGTGCCAACATGGCGATAGAAGAATTGCTATGATGGATGCGCCTTTAAATGCACCTCAACCCAGGTTTATCAGTTTAGCGGACAATTATAAAGGCAAAAAATTTAATAGCCCAAATGACCTGGTGATCAGGAGAAACGGCGATATCTTCTTTACAGATCCGCCTTATGGCCTTGAAAAAAATATGGCTGATCAAACGAAGGAACTAAGCTTCCAGGGAGTGTACAAACTTTCGAAAAATGGCGATCTAAAGCTCCTTCTCGATTCAATTCCACGACCTAATGGAATTGCGCTGACACCAGATGAAAAAACATTGATCGTCGCCAACTCCGATGGAAAGACGACGCGGTGGCATGCTTACAATTTCGGCAGAAACGATTCACTCATAAATCACCGGATCTACGGTGCTCCCTACACAGAAAAGGGCGGTGCAGATGGATTGAAGATTGACAGCAAAGGAAATGTATTTGCAACAGGGCCTGGTGGTGTTTGGATATTTGATAAGAATGGAAAAACGTTAGGGCGATTGAAGATTCCGGCGGCAACATCAAACTGTGCCTTGTCTAAGGACGAAAAAACATTGTATATCACTGCCGATATGTATGTGCTTAGATTGAAGATGCGATGAACCATCACAACCTGTTTTTGAAGCTCACTTCCCAGTGGGCTTTTTTCTCCGGTAACATGCAATAAAATTTGCAGCCACTTGGCACTATTTAAAAGCCAAAGACCTTGTGAATTAATCACAAGAGCAAGTATTTTGTTTTTTGAATTTTGCACAACAGTAAAGATGCCATTTGCTAGCGGGATAGTTAGCCAGCATGCACTCATTTCAGGGCATCCAAAACTGGGCTACTTTAATTAAGGAAAATACTAAACACGAATAAGAGTATTTACGGTATTTACAGATTCGCAAGTGTTTTAGATAAAGAAACTGAAGTTTAATCTATTACTTCAGCTTGTAAAATCTAATGCAAGCCCTATGAGCCAAATTCGAAAGCTTATCAAGATTTCGATCGTTCTTGTTATTCTAATATTCATTTTCACCTGTATCACCGTTTATTTCAATAAAACACTTTCGAGGTGGGACAGCGTTTTACGTGCAACTGAAAGAACGATTACCACTCAGCTTATATTGAGCGAACATATCAACGAAGACATTTTTTCACAGGCTTACAAGCTGCAAAGAGACGAAGTGCAGCACGAGCTCGTTGCTCATCTCGCTTCATTTGAAAAGCAGCAGCAAAGTTTGCTCCAAAAGGTGGCGCAACTCCAAAGCGAGGGCGTATGGTATAGCAACGATATAGACCAGAGCTTGACAGAAGTGGGTAAACTCCATCAAAAACTTGCCCAGTTAGCTCCTACAGTAAACTCAGGAACTACCCCTCGTTCGGACAAGCTTCAGGTGTTGCACCAAACCAATGAGGCGTATACCAGCACGTTGCAGAAGGTTCTGGCTAAAGTTCAGACCGTTAATGCGTTGGTGCAATCACGGCTACTATGGATGAACTTACTCTATAACATTCTCCTGATTGTGGGAGTAATACTCCTCAGCTTTTTTGTAATGATCCCTATATTCAGAGAAAGCATCAAAAACTACAATGACCTGCAAGAAACATTAACGGGTGTTAAGAATTCAGAAACACTCTTGCGTTCCGTTATTGATGCTTCGCCGGATTTTATTTTCGTGAAAGACCGAGCAAACCGGTTTATCCTCATGAATAAGGCAATGGCTGATACACTGGAGGTGAGCACGAATGAATTTGTTGGAAAGAATGATCTGGAGATTGGTTATAATGAAGAAGTTGTTAAGGGAAATAAAGAAAAAGGAATAAGGGGCTATTGGGAAGATGATGAGCAGGTGATGACAAGTGGCGAGAGCCTAAAGATCGAAGAGGAGCCTTATCTCGGAAAGAACAATGAACTGCAAATTCTCAGTGTGGTCAAGTCTCCGCTAAAAGACAGCAATGGCACCATTTGGGGTCTGCTTGGCTTCGGGCACAACATTACTGAACTAAAGAGAAATGAAGAACGCGTTCGGAGAAGAGACCAACTGCTGGAAGCTGTTTGCCAGGGAACTCATGAACTAGTTAGCAACAGTGACTTAAAAACCGCAATGGGCAAAGCTATTTCACTCCTAGGCAATCCACTGCAAGTAGACACAATAAAAATCTTCCAAAACAATGAAACCGACCATCCCGAAACTGCCTACGCCAGCCTGTTTGTGAAATGGGATGGCTTTCATCAGAAACTGGCTTACAATAATGGAAGTGAAAAAGAGTTGCTGCTATCGTTACTACCAGACATTGTCAGCCATTTATCAGAAAACAAAATACTTCAGACATCAGTGGCAGAAGTGCAGGACCTTCAATACAAAAAATGGTTGCAAGACAAGGGTATTCTATCCATAGCCATGATTCCTATTTTCCTGGAGGAAAAACTTTGGGGATTCGTCAGCTTCCATAACTACACTTTAAAAAAGGAATGGACCGAATCGGAGTTGAGCATCCTTTCGTCATTTTCTACCACATTAAGTGAGGCAATAAGGAGACAAAACATAGAGCAATTGCTGCTAGCTGCCAAAGAACAGGCAGAAGCAGGAAGTCAGGCAAAAACTGCGTTTATGGCCAACATGAGCCATGAACTACGCACACCTATGAACGGCATCATTGGCTTTGCCGATCTTATCTTAACCACCGACCTGCAAACAACACAAAGGGAATACCTGCAAAATGTTAGCAAGTCCGCATATAGCCTGCTCAACATCATCAATGACATCCTGGATTTCTCTAAAATAGAAGCCGGAAAACTTGACATTGACCATTCACCTTTTGCCTTGTCTGAAACGGTTGAACAAACTGTTGATCTTCTTTCAATCAAAGCTCTCGAGAAGAATATAGAATTGATTTGCAGCATCGATCCTCAAACACCTACCCAATTTGTAGGAGATGCAGCCAGGATAAAACAGGTGTTATTAAACCTCATTGGTAACTCTATAAAATTTACGCACAAAGGAGAAGTAGCCGTAAGGGTTTCAAGAGGAAAGACGCACTACAGTGTAGGGGATAAGAAAGTGATGGACATTGAAGTTTCTGTTAAGGATACGGGCATTGGCATTGACCCGAGTAAACTGGATAAAATCTTTGACAGCTTTACACAAGCAGATGGTTCCACCACCCGAAAATATGGAGGCACCGGTCTTGGGCTCACCATTTCAAAAAGCCTTGCGGAGCTTATGAATGGCACTATTACAGCGGAAAGTGAATTAGGCCAGGGAAGCACGTTTACATTTACATTACCGCTGGAGGTAATTGATGAAAAGCCGGTGATTTTGTTGCCAACAAAGCCTTTACTGAACGAGGTGCTGATTGTAGACGACAACGACACCAATTGCGAATTAATGGAGGGCATTTTCAAATACCTCAAAATTCCATGTTACATCTGCCAAAGTGGGAAAGAAGCACTTGTAATCATTGAAGAAAAGAAGCAGAAGAATATCTTCTTTGATCTGATTATAACAGATCACCAGATGCCGGAAATGGACGGAATTGAGTTAGTGCAGGAAATCAAGAAAGCAGCCAAAGGACATTCCGAACCCTTTATACTAATGTTGTCCTCGTTAGATCGTGCTATATTTCAACGTGAGGCAGAAAGCGTAGGCATCAATAAATTTCTCTCCAAACCTGTAAAGCTGCACGAGCTGCAGCAAGTGTTACACGCCATCACTGAAAACACGGCACGCCGGGCGGCGTCTGAAGCAGTTTATGTTGAGCGTTTTGAAGAAACTATCAAAGCACTTGTGGTAGAAGATCAACAAATAAACATGCTATTGATAACAGAAGTTTTGAGGAAAATGAATGTACAGGTGCTGAAGGCATATAATGGCAAAGAAGCCTTGCAGTCGCTCAGTCATAATACGCCTGACATAATATTTATGGATGTAAACATGCCCGAGATGGATGGGTATACAGCCACCCGCCTGATCCGTGACTTACCAAATGAAAAAAACAGCATACCTATTGTTGCACTCACTGCAGATGCAATGAAGGAAGATCGTGAAAGATGCCTTGATGCTGGCATGAGCGATTTTGTTTCAAAACCGTTCCGTTTGGAGGAAATTCGTGCAGTGCTTAAAAAGTACGTTCAACCAGTGGCAGCTGTTTAGTGCGTTGCATACAGCTCTAAAATGTCCCCAAAAAACTAAGAAAAAAACAAAGCCGCCTCAGTATCTGGAAATGAGACGGCTTTTTTACTTCTGTTGAAATTTCATTAGGCGCTCTCTCTTAATTTCAATTACACTAGAAGAGATAGAAAACGAAAGAGATCATTCCTTCGTCGGGATGACAAGTAAAAACAATAAGCTTGCAGTCCTCCCACTGCAGCAAGAGACGGGGAGTCTCAATAGCATGAACCCTCCTGAACCCTCAGCCTCTAACAACCAGTTCCAAACTTCCAAAAAACCGCAGCGCCTTATTCTGCGTTAGTTAAATGCCT
>DASQNW010000394.1:0-11369 GCA_035644775.1 Chitinophagaceae bacterium
AACTTTAGTTATGCACGCTCTAACCAGAAGGGTGGCTTTTTTGGTGAAAACCAAATCGGCGGAGCAGCATCGCTGTTTGCCCGTTCTTTGTTCCTCGCACGCAACTGGGATATGAGTCTTCCCTTTGAAGACAAACAGCAGAAAAATCTTACCTGGAATGGCGGCAACCAGTTTGACCATCCATTGTGGTCAGCCAAATACAACAAGGTGCTGACTGCAGAAGAAAGATTTGTTGCAGGATTGCATGCCGATTTCAGCATAAACAAATGGGCCCGTGTCGATTATACTGTAGGTAGCAACGTTGCTGCCCTTGACAGAAGAGAGATTACTGAGATCAGTTCAAGAGCTGCAGAGGGGTTGGGCCGATTAGTCCTTGATGAATATAGAAAGCAGGAAATAGAATCGAACCTGATATTTACGTTCACACCACAGATAATTGAAAATTTCAGCTTTAGAGCTATACTCGGCCATAATTTCAATCAGAGAACGATTACAGACGTTCTAAATACTGGAAACCGCTTCATCACGCGTGGCATCCATACGCTCAAGAACACCGAGCAGCAGGTATTCAATGATGATTACTACGAAAGAAGAAGGCTTCTTGGAGCCTTTGGAGACGTTACACTGGGCTACAGAGATTTTGCTTTCATCCAGGTAACGGGTCGCAACGACTGGTCTTCGACTTTGCCCGCAGAAAACCGTAGTTATTTTTATCCATCGGTTTCTGGATCTTTTGTATTTACCGATGCCTTCAACCTTAGAAGCAATTTCTTCAACTTCGGAAAAGTACGAGCTGGATGGGCCAAAGTAGGTAGAGATGCGGATCCATATTCTTTGCAGAATGTCTTCCTCATCAATCCTAACTTCTCTGGGAGACCGACGGCCTCATTTCCCGCAACTGCAAATAACCCCAACTTAAAGCCGGAGTTTACGAAGGAAATTGAACTTGGAACCAACCTCGCATTCTTAAACAGGCGTATAGAGCTGGACGTGACCTGGTATAACAGAACTTCTACAAATCAGATCGCCACTGTAAGTACACCTGCCTCATCTGGTTACCAGTTCTTTGTTGAAAACTTTGGAAAGGTGAGGAATAAAGGGGTGGAGATAGACCTCACCGCTACGCCAGTACGAACACAATCATTCAGCTGGTCTGTTAGGGGAGCTTTTACGAGAAACCGGAATATTGTTGAAGAGCTTACCGAAGGTGTGGAAAGAATCGATTTGCAGGCGCCAGGCCAGAGTGCTTTCACAGATATCAACTTACAGTTAGAAGCTGGAAAACCATTTGGGTATCTAAGAGGGTTTAAGTCGCTTCGCGATGAAGAAGGCAACTTGTTGATCAATCCTGCAACTGGAGGTATGATCCAGGCTGATGAGCAGGAGATGATTGGCGACCCTAATCCTGATTTCAAACTCGGTATCACTAATACTATCAATTACAAGGGTGTATTTTTAAGTGCCTTGTGGGATATGACTAAGGGTGGAGACCTTTACTCTGTCACGATCAGTTCTTTACTTGGCAGGGGAGTTACGAAAGATACGAGAGACAGGGAAACATCATGGGTTATTCCAGGTGTTTATGGAGACCCCAACACTGGTCAGGCAATTACTGACGGGGGCAAGAAAATACCAAATCAAACCCGCCTTACTACCAATGACCTGTATTTTTCTCCTAACGCTACAACGGGTCAAACATTTGCCATCAATACCGCTAACGAGTGGAACATCTATGATGGTACTGTTTACAGGCTGCGGGAAGTTACGTTGGGTTATGAGCTGCCCAAAACTCTCTTCAAGCGCTTACCAATAGGTTCCGCAAGTATTAGCTTATCTGGCAGAAACCTCTGGTTTGATGCTCCAAACACCCCTAAGTATACAAATTTTGATCCTGAGGTAAACAGCTTTGGCGCTTCGGCAATGCAGGGAATGGAGCTATCTGCTGCTCCTACTACCAAGCGTTATGGTATCAATTTGAACGTGTCCTTTTAATTAAAACAACAACGATATTAAATCCAGATTATGTTGAGAAAAATGAAGTATATCCTCTTCTTTCTTGTGATCCTGTTTACTTCGTGCAAGAAGGATTTCCTGGATATCAACACCGATCCGAACAACCCAACTGCCATAGAAGTATCCAAATTGCTTCCCACGGTGCAGAGGGCTGTTGCTGATGTGTTAGTGACTGATGGTACCGGCAATAACGGCGGTCTTTCGCAAATCCTTGCTGTGTATATGCACCAAATGACCACACGCGAGGAGGCAGATCAGTATGGTGCCACATCCAGTGAGTTTTACACCGATCTCGCCTGGGAGAAATTATATGCGTCGTCTCTGTCTACCCAAACAACGCCTCAGTATGGCGTAATGCAAAATTTAAATGAAATCATAAGAGCGGGAACAGAAGCGGGCAATCTTCGGTATGTGGGAATTGCAAAAGTCTTAAAGGCTTATGTTTTTAGCCAGTTTGTAGATGTGTTTGGTGATATCCCGTTTTCCGAAGCAAACAGGCTTATAGAAGGGATTCGCGGTCCTAAATTCGATGACGACGCTGAAATATACCCACAACTTTTTGCTTTGCTCGACGAAGGGATCGCCGACCTGAATAACACGACTGCAGCTAACATTATGCTTCCGGGAAATGATGACCTCATTTATGGAGGCGACAAAACCAAATGGATAAAAGCTGCAAACACTATTAAGCTGAAGCTGTATACGCAGCTGAGGAAAGTGCAAAATGTATCTGCAGAGGTAACCCAGTTGCTCGCTTCCGGTAATTTAATCAGCTCAACTGAAGAGAGCTTTTTGTTTCCTTATGGCAAGAACGAGGCTACTGATGACAGGAACCCCGGCTTTGGAGACTACACTTCCACCCAAAGGAGCAATCATGTGAGCCCCTGGCTTTACGAAATTATGAAGGGGTACAACAAACGAATCTTCACCGGTATTCAGGATCCAAGAATTCCCTACTACATCTATAATCAGATTGGCAAAGAGCAGGCTCCACGTGAGGCTTTGCCTGATCAAACAGAGTACCGCGACAGTGCCTTTGTGTCTATTGTATTTGGTTCTGTGGGCCCCGACAGAGATAGAACACAGCAGAACACAATCAGCGTTTTCGGTATTTATCCGGTTGGCGGCAAATACGATGACGAAAGTGCAACAGTCGCTAATGCAAGCAGTGGCACCGGTGCAGCTCCCTATCGCTTCATTACTTATGCCGATAGGCTCTACCTCGAAGCTGAGTTGATCAACACCGGCGTCATTTCGGGAGATGCAAAAGCAAAGCTGGAGCAGGCTATTAGTGAGTCGTTCAGGCAGATCGATCATGTGATCACTACCTACGTCAAGCCTACGCAAACAGTGCCGGCTATTTTCAACACCCCAGCAATGAACGATTATATCGCGGCAGTTATGGCGCAATATGATGCTGGCAATGCGGAAAGAAAGTTGGAAATTATAATGACGCAAAAATGGCTGTCTAGCGTGGGTAGCCACGTTGATCAGTATACAGATTATAGAAGAACAGGTTACCCGATCTTGTTTAACCCGAATGATCCCACAATGGCACCCGGCGGCAGGTTTCAGCCGCCTCTTAATGGAAATCCATTTACACCAGGGGCTCAGAAATCAGTGCCGGTTCAGCTAAGTAAGAGCTTTCCATTCACATTGTTCTGGAACTCAGATGAATTAGCTGCAAATCCAAATGCTCCCAATCAAAAAACTCCTTCTGATCCGTCGGCAAAACCTTTCTGGATTCCTTAAAAACGTAAAAAAGATATTATGAAGCAAACAACAATATTAGCGTTCTTGTCAGCACTTATACTGTTTTCCTGCCGAAAAGAGGACAACCCGCAGCTTCCTGATCTCATCAGGGTGCCAGTGCCGTTGATTACGAAAGACGTTACCACTGATCAGACGATCTCAGCCCAGGACCCTACTTCTTTCAATGGTAAGTTTGTAGTGGATCTTTTCTTCAAAGACGATGTGAAACCACAGAAAGTTGATGTCGTTGTGATCAAGAATGGCGACAAGTCGAATGTAAAAACCATCAAAACGGATGTGTCAACGTTTCCAACAACTGTGACAATCACCGGAACCGAGTTGGCAGCTCTATTTGGAACGCCGGTGCTTCTTGGCGACAAATATGATGTCAGTGCTGATGTTACTATGGCCAACGGACAAAAGTTTTTAGCATTCCCCGCTGTAGGGGAGCCTTATGGATCCGGGGTTGCTAATCAGCCAGGTGCAAGTACATTAATTCGATATGAAGTAGTCTGCAAATTCGATCCGGCGGCATACTCGGGCAATTTTGAGGTGATCAGTGACGAGTGGGAAGACTATGCTGCTGGCACAATAGTCAACGTTACAGTAGTAAATCCTACTACTTTATCATTTGTGTATGCTGCAAGCAATGCCCAACCCATACAGGTAACAGTAGATCCAAACACAAACGCAACGAGTGTGTCCAAGCAGGTATATGGAACCTATTCATGGGGCGCTCAGTATGGAGATTTTTCAGTGGCAAGTGTTCCTAGTCTAAACAATTATGTTGCTCCTTGTGAAGGGATACTAAGCGTTGTTCTTAATCATACGGTTTCTGCCGGAAGCTTTGGGAACTACAGGATAGTTCTCAAGAAGAAGGGTTAACTATCAAGATGTTTAATGCTTACAAAAGAGCCGTCTTCAATCGGGACGGCTTTTTCATTTCAAATCTGAAGTATCAATGCTAATAAAATTCTCACCATGAAAATTCTTTACATCTTAATTTTTGCGCTAATCTCCGCTACGATTCATGCACAAACATCAAAAACCATTACAATCAAACCCGGTGAACAGTGGACGAATGAAGATGTGGTTCGTGAATTCTATTTGTTGCCAACCTTTACATTCGGGAAGATGTACTCCAAAGACGGAGATTCTTCAGGTGGTAAGATGAACTATAATCTTGTGTTGGAAGAAATGCAGTTTATTAATGAAAAGAACGATACGCTTTCTATCGCAGACCCTAAATTAGTTCGCCTGCTCGTCCTTGATGGAAAAAGGTTCTATTATGATGGAGTGTATTTACAAGAAATTGAAAACTTTTCAACCGGAAAGCTGGCAAAACGAGAGCTGATTAAAATAGCCGATAGAAAAAAGATAGGAGCCATGGGCATTGCTAACTCCACCGGTAGTATTGAAAGCAGGGACGTTGTTCGAGATGGCAATATCTATAAGCTGGGAGTGAATGAAGAGCTCGTACTTTCCCGTCACACACAATATTACTTCGGCGACAGGAACAATCGTTTTTTGCCTGCAAACAAAAAGAACCTCATCAAGCTGTTTCCGAAACAGAAAAAAGAGATAGAGAATTTCCTCGAACAGCATGAAACCGACTTTCAGGTAGAGGAGCATCTTAAAAATCTGGCTGGCTTCTTAAAGGCTGCTGCGCAGGACTGAATTTCAATGAACCTGATCTTGATCTAATCCAGTGGGCATGCCTTAAAATAAGAAGGCCCTGCTTTACTTTTCTTCAGGAATTTACATATCAAGACAAAAAAAATATTTGGAATACTATGTTAATTCGGTAGACATGGTAGGAAACTTGCTAATCCACGGAAAGTCTTCGTCATGGAAATGTTTAGTACGGAACTATACGTGAATGGATTACCTGTTGATTACAATGTGACTGCCATAGAGAAAAGCTTTGTTTTTGAGCCCACGTTCAATCCCCACGAAGATGTTGAACCTCCCAGCTTCAAGGTGCTGAAGGAAGAGGAACAATGGGTACTTGTTGGCGTTATAGATGACACTTTGAAAGAACAGGTGCTCGAAGAAATAAGTCATTATCTAAAAAATGAACAATCAGATGACTAAAAAAGATGCGGAAAAACGCGAGAGCCACCTCGTAAAAATAAAGAGGGCCGGATAGAAATCCAGCCCTGTTTTAAAATCCAATATCCTATGAAAAACCGAGACAAACATATAGTGATTTCTCAACCCCATCAATAGTAAAACTACTCTCCTTTGATATTTTTTTTGGCTTACAACTTTGCTCTTGGCTTTGCCTTCGGGTAATTGAAAAAATCACGCTTGGATAGGTATTAATCAGCCTTCAGGGTATTTAGCTTGCTATGGGTGAAAGTGATGGCTAACTTAGTGGATGGTAATACCATACGCACCCAAAAAATTTTCTCATGTGTACTTCGATTTAAGTATACACGCGAAGGCAGTTTCTACTGCCTTCTTTTTTGTATAAGCCATAAGCTCCAGCGGCAATTACATAAAGCCGAGCTCAAGTCTTGCTTCTTCGCTCATCATATCACGTGTCCACGGCGGATCAAAAGTGAGATGAACATGTACATCATTCACTCCTTCAATGGCACGAACCTTAGTTTCCACTTCCATTATTATGTCTCCTGCAACAGGACAAGCAGGCGCTGTCAGCGTCATCGTAATCTTCACTTTATTGCCGTCAAGAATCTTTATTTCGTACACAAGCCCAAGCTCCATAATGTTCACCGGTATCTCCGGATCATGAACTGTGCGTAAGGTATCTTCAATCTTATCTCTAAGTGATAGCTCCATTGTTCAGGATTGCAGGGTTTTGGACAAGTATGCCACAGCATACAGTTTAATTTGCTTCAGCATGGACAATAGGCCGTTTGAGCGGGTGGGGGAAAGATGATTTTTGAGACCAATCTTGTCAATGAAATAAATATCGGCATCAACAATCTCTTGCGGTCGGTGACCTGATAATACATTCACAACCATGCTCACCAATCCCTTAGTTATTAAAGCGTCGCTGTCAGCATAGAAGAAGAGCAAGCCTTCTTTGTATTCTGCATTGAGCCAAACTTTGGACTGGCATCCTCTTATCAGGTTATCCTCAGTCTTGTATTGATCTTCAATTACAGGCAAGTCTTTCCCTAGCTGGATGATGTGTTCATATTTCTCCATCCAATCACCAAAAAACTCAAAGTCCTCAATGATAGCATCCTGCTTTTCGTTGATCGTCATCTTGCTCAGCTTAAGATCGTGATTGCTTTTTTCAAGCCTTCCACCAGTTTATCAATTTCTTCCTGCGTGTTATAAAACGCTAAAGATGCACGTGCTGTACCTGGTATATTGAAGAAGTCCATCAGCGGCTGCGTGCAATGGTGGCCTGTACGAATGGCGATGCTTTGCTTATCCAAAATCTCTCCGATGTCAAAAGGATGAATATCATTGATAAGAAAAGAAATAGAGGCTGTTTTATGCTTTGCCTCTCCTATAAACCTAAGTTCATCTATGGTTTGCAGCTGTTCTTCGGCATACTTAAACAGGCGCTGCTCGCGTTGCTGCATCCACTCGAGGCCTATGGAGTTGATATAATCTATAGCTGCTCCAAGCCCGATAGCTTCTGTTATATCGGGAGTGCCGGCTTCAAACTTAAACGGCAGATCATTGTAAGTAGTTTTTTTGAAAGTGACGGTTTTGATCATGTCACCGCCTCCCTGATAAGGAGGCATTTCGTTCAGCCATTTTTCCTTTCCGTACAATACGCCAATACCTGTGGGAGCATATAGCTTATGCCCGGAAAAGACAATAAAATCAACATCAAGCGCCTGCACATCTACACCGATATGTTGTATAGCCTGAGCAGCGTCCAGCAGCACAGGAATGTTTAAGGCATGTGCTTTACGGATGATCTGTTGAACAGGATTAATCGTGCCAAGTGAGTTAGACACATAGGTGACAGAGACGATCTTCACAGTGTCATCGAGTAGCTTCTCATATTCATCCATCAGCAACTCACCTTTGTCGTTTATCGGAATCACCTTTAGAGTGGCACCCCTGTCCTCGCACATCATTTGCCAGGGAACAATATTCGAGTGATGCTCCATCGCTGAGATTACAACGCTATCACCGAGGTTGACAAATTTCTTTCCGAAGCAGTAAGCCACGAGGTTTATTGCGTCTGTGGTGCCTCGGGTAAAGATCACTTCATGCTCGTGTTCTGCATTAATGTAAGCGGCTACTTTCTTTCTAACAATCTCGTAGGCATCGGTTGCCTTTTGACTTAGGTGATGCACGCCTCGATGGACATTGCTGTTATAGCGGCGGTAGTAGTCGTCCATTGCCACTAGCACTTGCTCCGGTTTTTGAGTAGTAGCTGCGTTATCGAGATATACCAGTGGCTTACCGTAAACTTGTGTCTGCAGTATCGGAAAGTCAGCCCTGATCTCTTCTATGGATCTGTCTCTTACTATTTCTGTAGTTACTTCATTCAACATCTTTCATCACTTGCTCTCCCGATGGAATATGCTGCGCTATCAAATCGTTGATATATTGTTCCAGTTCGGGAATTTTAATTTTTTCAGTTACGTCAAACAGAAATGCATTAACCAGCAGTGCCTTTGCTTTCAGCTCGCCTATGCCACGGGATTGCAGATAGAACATGGCCTCCCTGCTCAGCTGGCCTACTGTAGAACCATGGCTGCATTTTACATCATCGGCAAAAATTTCTAACTGTGGTTTCGAATTAATTGTTGCCTTATCACTTAACAGCAAATTGTTATTCTGCTGAAAAGCATTTGTTTTTTGCGCATCCGGCTGCACAAATATTTTTCCATTGAAAACACCAGTGGAGTTCTCAGTAAGCACGCCCTTGTATACCTCATTGCTGTTGCAGCGGGGCATCTTATGGTTTACCAATGAGTGGTTATCGATCAGTTGGTTGCCAGCACCCAGGTAAAGACCATACAAGTGGCTCTCGGTTTCAGACTCGTCTAGCGAAACATGAAGATTGTTGCGTATCAGTTCAGACCCTGGCAAACAAAAAGTGAAGTTGCTGTAAGTGCTGTACCGCTTCTGCCTTACTTCGGTGTGGTTTACAAGACGCGTACCCGACTGAGCTGTTTGTATGGTATAATGATCGAATTTGGCGTTTTCCTCAACGTTGATTTCGCAAAAGCTATTTACGAAAACCCGAGCAGCAGTACGTTCGGAGATGACCGTTTCTAGAACAGTAGCAATGGCGTTTTTGCCGATGTTGACCAGGTGCTTCGGTTGAACGAAAAGATTGCTATCAGCAGTAAATAAGTGAATGATATGCAATGGCTTTTCGAGCACTGCGTTTGCCTTTACATCAATAAACAAACCATTGGAGAAGAAGGCTGCGTTCAAAGCTGCGAACGGGTATTTCTTCACCTCTTCAATGTTTTGGATGAACAGGTGGGCTAAATTTTCCTGTCGTTGCGCTTCTTCGATCGTCAGCACCGATAACCCTTCCGGTAGACTAGTCAACTGATTTGTTTCTTGCAAGTGGCCGTTCACCATTACTAGCTGAAAAGCGTCTATTTGCGGAAGATTTGATCTGTCGATAACCGAAAGATCAGCACCTGCTGCGGCCTTTGCAGCCAATCCGTTTGTATGATAATGCTCCTGAAGAAAAGGAGTAACGTTAGTGTATTTCCATTCTTCATTTCTGCGGGTAGGAAATCCCTGCTTTTTGAAGTGTTCAAATCCCTTCTGCCTTGTTTGTGCTACTGACGAAGATCCTGATTGATCCACATGAGAATCAAAACTGCTCACCAGTTCGTCGTATAGAGATAAGGAAAATTGATTCGCCATGTCGTTCGATTAAACAGATTCTTCTGCGTGTATTGTTTCTTTCAACCAATCATATCCCTTTTCTTCCAGGTGTAAAGCCAGCTCTTTGGTGCCGGACTTCACAATTCGTCCGTTATACAAAACATGAACAAAATCGGGTACAATGTATTCAAGCAAACGCTGGTAGTGAGTAATGATTAAGAATGCGTTGTCAGAAGAGCGAAGTTGATTAACACCGTTTGCTACTATTCTCAAAGCGTCTATATCTAGTCCTGAATCCGTTTCATCAAGAATAGAAAACTTAGGCTCGAGCATGGCTAGCTGAAATATCTCGTTCCTCTTTTTTTCGCCTCCTGAAAAGCCTTCGTTCAGCGACCGATTTACCAGCTTAGCATCAAATTCAACGAGTTTTTGCCGCTCCTTGCTCAGCCGAAGGAACTCCTTGGCATCAAGTGGAGCTAAATTCCTGTACGAGCGGATTTCATTTAAAGCCGTGCGTAGGAAGTTGATATTGGACACTCCGGGTATTTCAACAGGGTATTGAAATGCCAAAAAGAGGCCCTCTCTTGCACGATCCTCAGGAGATAATTCAAGTAGATCTTTACCATCAAAAACCACTTCACCTTTTGTTACTTCAAAGTTCTCACGGCCAGCAAGCACAGATGAGAGCGAGCTTTTTCCTGAACCATTTGGGCCCATAATCGCGTGAACTTCTCCTGCCCTTATATCGAGGTTTATTCCTTTTAAGATTTCCTTGTCCTCTACCCTTGCGTGCAAATTTTTTATCGTCAGCATGTTCGTATAATCAGTTTAATATCTCAAGGTCCTTAGCCCACACTACCTTCTAAAGTGATGGACAATAATTTCTGTGCTTCTACAGCAAATTCCATGGGTAGTTGGTTCAGCACTTCTTTCACGTATCCGTTTACGATAAGCGCGACAGCTTTTTCGCTGTCAATACCGCGCTGATTGAGGTAGAATATCTGGTCTTCCCCGATTTTGGAGGTTGTAGCCTCGTGCTCCACCATCGCATCAGGGTTCTTAGTTTCAATATAAGGAAAGGTATGGGCGCCACATTTGTCGCCAAGTAGAAGCGAATCACATTGAGTAAAGTTCCTTGCGTTTGCAGCTTTAGCACCAACATGCACCAGCCCACGGTAACTGTTCTGGCTTCTGCCGGCAGAAATACCTTTTGAAATTATCCGGCTTCGGGTGTTCCTCCCGAGGTGATACATCTTTGTGCCCGTGTCTGCTATTTGTTTGTTTTTCGTAACTGCTACAGAATAAAACTCACCTTCAGAATTATCTCCCTGTAAAATAACACTGGGATATTTCCAGGTGATGGCTGAGCCTGTTTCTACCTGCGTCCATGAAATTTTTGAACGGGCGCCACGACAAACTCCCCGCTTGGTGACAAAGTTGTAGATGCCGCCCTTGCCGTCCTTATCACCCGGATACCAGTTCTGAACGGTGGAATATTTTATCTCGGCACCTTCCAGGGCAACCAATTCTACTACGGCTGCATGGAGCTGATTTTCGTCCCTCTGCGGCGCGGTACATCCTTCTAAATAGCTAACATAGCTTCCTTCGTCAGCAATAATTAATGTGCGTTCAAATTGCCCTGTGCCTTGCGTATTGATCCGGAAGTAGGTAGATAGCTCCATTGGGCAGCGAACACCTTTTGGAATGTATACAAAGGAACCATCTGAGAACACTGCAGTGTTAAGTGCAGCGTAAATATTATCAGAATGCGGCACAACCGAACCCATGTATTTTTTCACCAGTTCAGGGTG
>DASQNW010000395.1:0-2610 GCA_035644775.1 Chitinophagaceae bacterium
GTTGTATGTTGAAAAAGTTGCAAATACCAGCCGCTAAACTGCCCAGAAAAGTTCAATCCATATACAAGAAATCCCCAAATTGAGAAAAAAACTCTCGTTTTCAGCCTCACGATTTGTTGTTTAACATTAAAATGGCTGCTGAAACTGAACTTCTGGTACTCCTTCCATCTCTATATTGCATAAAATTGAAACCATATGAGATTGCTGCTGATCATTGCTCTTCTGACTTCATCTATGGCATCCTTAGCACAGGAGTATACCCTATTTGTAGGCACTTACAGCAGGAACGGCAGCAAAGGTATCTACACCTACCGCTTTGATGCACAAACCGGCAATGCTACCTGGTTGAGTAATACCGACACGGCTTCCAATCCATCCTACCTGGCTATTGCACCGAATGGCCGCTTTTTATACTCTGTGTTTGAAGAAGGCAAAGGGGGCCGGCTAAGCGCTTATGCCATCGACAAACCATCAGGTAGGCTCACGTTATTGAATCAACAATCAAGCGGCGGCGCTAATCCCTGCTATGTAGCTATAACCAGAGATGGCAAGTGGCTTACGGCTGGAAATTACGGAGGCGGGAGCTTGAGCCTTCTTACTATAAATGCCGATGGCTCGTTGGGTGAGCCGGTACAGGTAATACAGCACAGCGGCAACAGCGTAAACAAGGCCCGCCAGGAGAAACCACACGTACATGCTACTGTGTTTTCGCCGTCTCAGGAATACTTATTTGTTCCCGATCTCGGTATGGACAAGGTGGTAGTCTATCGCTTTGATACTAAAGCTACGAAACCGCTCCAGGCTGCCGAGGGGCTGGAGGTGAGTTCTGGACCCGGTAATGGACCGAGGCATTTTGTTTTTCATCCCAATGGCAGGTATGCCTACCTGGTGGAAGAGCTCAGTGGAACAGTGGCTGCTTACAAGTACAACAAGGGCAAACTTGATTATCTACAGAGAATCAGCACTCACCCGAGTGACTATAAAGGCAGCATCGGAAGTGCCGACATACATGTGTCGCCAGATGGAAAATTTCTTTATGCTTCGAATAGAGGAGACGCTAACACAATTACGATTTTTGCACTGAGCCCCAGCTCCGGTAAACTTCAGGTTAAAGGCTTTCAATCAACAATGGGCGAGAAGCCTCGCAATTTTATGATCGACCCGACGGGCAACTACTTGTTAGCAGCCAATGAAAGTAGTAATACCATTGTCGTTTTCAAACGAAACAAAAAAACTGGTCTGTTACACGACACAGGCAAGAGGATAGAAGTGCCAAGCCCTGTTTGTCTTAAGATGATGAAACGGTGAGGCATAAAAAAAGCGCAAAGCAAGCTGTTGTATAGCTACACTTTAACGCCTTTTAACCTAGGTTAGCGCAGGCTTATTCATCTTCAGGATCATCATCGAAGGCAAGATCTGCTGTTTCAAAATCACTGGTGCCCTCGTAATCAGAAACACTTTCTGTAGTTTCTGTATTGAAATGATCGGTGTTGCTGCCGCTCATCGTATTTACTCCTGGCTGAGCTGCTGATTCGTCTCTTAAATTGGGATCATTATTTCTTCCGTCGTCAGCAGGGCGATTGCGTTGAGGATCGTTGGGTTGAATGCTCATGATAATGTTTTAACAACAGACCAAAAACCTGTGCCACATTTTTTAAAAGTTGTTGTCGGAAGTATACTGGTGATAAAAAAAGCAGTTTATGGAATTCTCTGAGGTTGGCTGAGAAAGCTTGTATTATTCTCATTCAATTCAATATCTTCGAAACTTCTTATGAAATACTCAACTTTACCCCCCTTTATCATTGCTTCAGTTTTCTTTTTTGCAAGCTGCAAAGCAAAAGTTCAAAACGCTCAGCAGTCCAACACAAACGAATCAGGGCAGACTGCTAAAAATGATCAGCAAGCTGCAGCAGGTAACGGCACGAACGGTGCGGCTACACTCGATACGGCCAAATACAATCAATTGCAGCAATACCTTGCTAATGGAGATTCGTCGGGGCGCTGGCCGGTGAAAGGTCCTTTGCCGTTACCGGGGGCAATTCTGCCATTCAAACGCGTAGTTGCTTATTATGGTAATCTATATTCCAACAAAATGGGAGCTTTGGGTAAGTGGCCGAAGAACGAAATGATTCCAAAGTTATTGGATGAGGTGAAGAAATGGAGTGACGCCGATAGTGTAATTAAAGCTATTCCTGCGCTTCATTATATCTGCGTTACAGCGCAGGGTGCTCCGGGCAAGGATAACAAGTGGCGCTACCGCATGCCGCACCACCAGATTGATACAATTTTGAATTGGGCGAAAGAGATCAATGCCGAGGTGTTTGTTGATGTGCAGATTGGGTTAAGTGATCTTCAGACAGAAATTCCATTGCTGGAAAAATACCTTTCCCTTCCTAACGTGCACCTCGGGGTAGATCCGGAGTTTGCTATGAATGGAAAAGGAGGCAAAAAGCCAGGAAGCGTAATCGGCACGATGGATGCCGCTGAAATCAACTGGGTGACCAATTATCTCGCGGGTCTTGTAAGGAAGAATAACCTGCCTCCGAAGATGTTTATGATACACCGATTTACCAAGGGGATGGTAACAAACTACCAGCAGATCAAATTACA
>DASQNW010000396.1:0-4926 GCA_035644775.1 Chitinophagaceae bacterium
CGTCTATCGTAAAAATATGGTGGTCGTTGTAGTGCATCAAATAATAGGTGTTAATCCGTTCTTCCAGATGTTTTTTTAAAGGATGCGGATTAGCAATTCCGGTAATTAACAAAACTTCCGTGTCTTCGTCTATATAGGTAAAGATGTTTTTCGTAAGATGATAAGCAGACCCATAGGAGATGGTGGTGAAAAACACTTTCTGATGGGATTGCGGCTTGATCTCCATGATAATGTTTTGTCGTTCAGTTGCGGGTAAACTAATCGGACATTTTGTGACCACCACAACATCGGCTCTTTTATAGCTAATTTTAAGGTCGCGAAGATCACCTGTAGGCAGGTAGAAGTCGCGGGTAAACAGATTTTCATAATCTGTCAATAGAATATTGAAACCTGCCGTAATAGAGCGGTGCTGGAAAGCATCATCAAGAATCACCACTTCTGTTTCTGGCCTGTCGTGAAGTAGTTGCGGAATGGCCACCAGGCGTTCTTCCCCAACAGCAATCGGCACGTCTGGAAACTTTCTATGGAACTGCATGGGTTCGTCACCAATGTCAATAGCTGTTGAATTTTCAGAGGCCAGCGCATACCCCCTCGTTTTCCTTTTATATCCACGGCTTACAGTTGCCACTTTATAGGAATGTTTCAGGTGCGATACGAGGTATTCGACCATAGGTGATTTTCCCGTTCCGCCAACCGAAAGATTGCCAACACAAATTACAGGTAAACCAAATGAAGCAGACTTGAAAATGTCTTTGTCATACATCAAATTGCGAAGCCAGATAAAAAAAGCGTACACGACAGCAAAAGGAAGAAGCAAAATCCGAAACGATTTCAGGAACCAATTAGAAAACATACGCTGTTTGCGGAGTGATACAAAAATCTAAAGGTACATCAAAACGGTCCGCATCATCAATAGCGTCAATAGCATCGAAGTACGAGAGGCCCACTTTTACACAGTCTGCCCTACACTGGTGGAGAAACCTGTCATAAAATCCTTTTCCGTACCCGACGCGGTATCCACGCAGATCAAAACTAAGCAGGGGCACCAGCACTAAGTCCAGGCAATCAGGCGACAGTATATCTTTTCCTATGGGCTGCGCAATACCATAGCGGTTGATCTCAAATTCATCATCATCTCCGCAAGCAATTGCTTGAAGATTGTTATGTGTAAAATCAGCTCTGGGGTATGCTACCACAAGTCCGGGATTTACAAAACGCAAATAGTCGGTTATGATGAATGTGTTGATTTCCCTCTTCTCCTCCATGGGGTAGAAGCTGAGAATGTGTGATAATAATGGAAGGCTAAGTCTCTGGAATTGTATTAGTATGAGGTCGTCAAATTTCAAAAGCTCCTTCGGTGTGAGCTCTTCCCTTTTTCTTCGATACAACAATCTGGCCTCTTGCTTCAACATTATTCCGTTGTTGAAAACTGGTTGATGAAAAACGAAAAGACGGTTGTGCCATAGTTGCGTTGCATTTTAAAGAACGGAAAGCCTTCATAATTGTTTCGGGGTGTATGCTCAAGCACAAACCACCCTGATTCATTTAGCAGCGACTTACCGCAGATCAAATTCGGCAATTCATCTATGGTAGCAAGCGCATATGGAGGTCCGGCAAAGATGAAGTCAAACTTTTCGGTGCATTGATGGATAAAACTGAACACTTCCATTTTCATCAACCTGCAATTCTCGATCTTCAACTCTGAAATATTTGTTTTAATAAAAGCAAACATTTTTGGATCCTTTTCAACAATGGTGAGGTCAGTTGCTCCTCTCGATGCCAGTTCGTAGCTAATACTTCCGGTGCCGCCGAAAAGGTCGAGGGTTTTTAAACCATCGAAGTCGATATTGTTTTGAAGTATGTTGAACAACCCTTCTTTTGCAAGGTCTGTAGTAGGTCGTGTATGAGGCATGTTGTGAGGTGGGTGAATTCTTCTTCCGCCGAGAGACCCGCTTATAATGCGCATGCTGCTATATTATAAACAGAGGTAAAAAAGTGATCGGGAAAGTCGCCACCAAAAGAGTTCTTGCTGTTCTTGGAGAATTGTATTTTAAAGAAATACTGGTGAAGCTCTTTGTAGAGAGCAGAATCTTCGCTAACGAAACCGGAGATGATTACCGGCACTTCTTCGACAGAGAGACCAAATTCTGAACTTATTTTAAGCAGATAATAGACAACGTCCATTGGGCTTGTATATTGGTACGTCTGTGCAAGCTGGATCTGCTGTTGCTGCTTCAGCACTACAGTGAACTGCTGATACATAAAATGAACCATCAATTGTTCATCAGAAGAAACACCATTATAAACTTTCAACAATGGTGTATATACATGCATAAACTGCGCATGCGGGAAACGGTTAATGAAGTGCTGTCGCAAAGCTCCTGGAAAACCAAATGCATTCTCGATTTGCAATTCTGCAATGGCGTCCGTTAGGGGTTCAAAGCCATTTAGGCTGGTGCTATGCATCAACAGCCATTCACGGTGTGGGTGGTGCCTGCGTGGCACAAGCAACGTTTCAACAAAGGCAGCTGCTATCACCACTTTTTCAAAGCTGGAAGAATCTGGAATGAGCTTCAATATTTCGTCCACAGAGCTCTCCCGCGATTCGGCGTCGAAAGTATAAACCTGCACAGCTAGAACCATCTTTTCTGCATTCACCAGCGACATCATGCAATGGGTTTCACCCACCTCCACAATTAGTGCGCTTGCATCGTCGGACAAAAAACTTCCTGCTTCAAATGGTTTTTGCAACATCACCATATTATGCCGTGCAAAGTACGTTATTTCCAAAAGAATTCTATTGGCAGAGATGAGGCTTTCAATTAGCTTGCAGCCCCTTTATGGCACCACTGCAGGTTGATGTTTCTGTTCGCCAAATTCTGAAGATTGCACTGCCCATCAGCCTCGCCTTGATGGTGCCGCAATTTAACTTCATCATCAACAATGTTTTTCTTGGACACCTGAGTGAGCAGGCGTTAGCCGCTGCAAGTATAACCGGCGTTTACTACCTCATTTTTGCTGGTATAGGTTACGGACTAAATAATGGTCTACAAGCGCTGATCTCCAGGCGTGCCGGTGAAAACAGACCTAACGAAATTGGAAGAATTTTCGACCAGGGCATTATGCTTTCCATGATGATTGCAGCCGCAGGAATTGCCATCACATATCTTTTTGCGCCGTTGATTTTGCGATGGAGCATTCGCAGCGCGGAAACATACACGATGTCTGTTGAATTTCTGCGCATTCGCATCTGGGGCCTGCCCTTTTTATACGTTTACCAGATGCGCAATGCACTTCTTGTTGGCACAAACAACAGCAAATACCTGGTAGCCGGTACTTTGGCCGAAGCTGTTGCTAATGTTTTTTTTGATTATACATTAATTTTTGGCAGATGGGGATTGCCTGCTCTTGGGTTCACGGGTGCAGCATATGCATCTGTGATTGCAGAGTTTTTTGGCATGTTTGTAATATACCTGGTGATTGCCACCAAAGACATTGGAAAACGTTTCTCACTTCTGAAACACTTTAAGTGGGACGCCGTGTACGCAAAGCTGATTCTGAAAATGTCAGGCCCACTGGTCTTACAACATGCATTTGCGCTGATCAGCTGGATCTTCTTCTACATCCTGGTAGAGCATCATGGTAAAACAAGTTTGGCAATTTCAAATACTATGCGAAATGTCTTTGGCTTTTTTGGCGTGTTTAATTGGGCATTTGCCTCCACCGCCAACATGATGGTAAGTAACGTGATTGGCCAGGGAAAATCAGATGAAGTGTTTGGGCTCCTCAAAAAAATCATAACCCTGAGTGGTGGTTTTGCTGCCGCAGTTTGTGTATTGCTGAACATGTTCCCTCACACTTACCTCTCCATCTTCGGACAGTCTCAGACCTTCATTGACACGGCGATACCAGTACTAAGAATAGTGGCTTGCTCCATGATATTGATGGCCGCAGGAACGGTTATGCTCAACGCCGTAACAGGAACAGGAAACCCAAAAAAAACTTTCCAGATTGAGCTGATTGCAATTCTCTTCTATTCCATATACGTGTACATCATATTAGAAGAACTGCAGCTCTCCATCTTCTGGGGATGGATGTCAGAAATATTGTACTGGCTAATTATTTTCTCCTGTTCCTTGTTGTATCTGAGAAGTGGAAGATGGAAAAACAAGAAGGTATAAGCTAATCGTATTCTTTCGTGTAAGAAACGCCTACTGAACCCATGAAGTTTGTAATCGGCGGAGTGATCTTTTTTATTGAAATGAAAATTTTCTTAACCTCCGGAAAACTCACATGCAAGTTTTCGCAAATTTGCATGGCGCAGGTTTCAAGAAGGTTCTGGTGTATTGAAAACTCTTTTTCCACGATCCTGTAGACTTCTACGTAATTAACTGTTTCATTCATCGAATCGATGATGTGAGCGGGTGGCTCGAAACCCACCTGCAAATCAATTTCAAACTGATTTCCCACTTTTCTTTCTTCTGCATACATACCATGCTCTGCATAAAACCGCAGTCCCTTGAGTTCTATCTGCATCCATCCTGCCATAGTTCAACTAATCTGTCATGAATGTTTTAAAAAGCAAAGCTGGCGCCGAATACTTATGGATTAATGGTACCCTTTTTCTGAAAGATAGCGTTCCGCGTCTAAAGCAGCCATGCAACCGCTGCCGGCAGCCGTGATCGCCTGCCTGTAGATCTTGTCTTGAACGTCGCCAGCGGCAAAGACGCCTTCCCTGTTTGTTTTTGAAGTGCCTGGCACCGTAAGAATATACCCCGCGTCATCCATGTCAAGCCAACCCTTGAAAATATCGGAGTTGGGCTGATGACCTATGGCAACGAAAAACCCTTTAATGGGAATGCTGATTTCCTCGCCTGTTTTATTATTCAATACTTGAACACCCTCTACTGCTTTTTCACCAAGTAT
>DASQNW010000397.1:0-1573 GCA_035644775.1 Chitinophagaceae bacterium
GTCGTTGTTGACATCAGTCCAGCATGCGTCCACGTCCTCGTAAGTGCTGTCATGGGCCAGTGCCTGTTGTTCAGAGATTTTAAATGTCCCATTTTTCTGTTGCAGAAAAAGAGTGGATTTGCCGCCTTTCGATGATCCAAAAAAAATGTCTTCAAGTCCGTCATGATCTATATCATCGACTGCAACAGCGGGCCCTTCCCTTGAAATCATTTTTGGAATTAAAGGCTCACGGTCAAATTCGTTGAATCGGTTTTCTTCATGCCTGAAAAGGAGATTAGAACTTACCGTTACATCAGTAAAAGATCTTGTTGTGTGTGATTTATATTGCGTAAGCAGGTTGTAATCAAAAGAGGGTAGCGTTTCGCTATGTGCAATTAACATGTTGGTCGTACCAGCGCTCCATTCTATTCTTTGGTAAGTATTGTCTGGCCATATAAGCAGTATTGAATCTGCATTGGTGTTGTTCATGCCGATCAGTAATGGCACCTCCATGCTCGATTGAAACCCTTTGACTGCATACTTCTCGTAGGTTCTTATTCCGGTTTTTGTAAAAACAACAGCACGTGCCCCTATGGCCCTCTTATTCTGTGCAGGGCCAGTGAGCTGCAGCTTCAAATAGTTATTGCTGCCACTATTTGTAGTGTTTTCATAAACCAGTGCAGGATCATCAATATTGTTTACTACTACATCAAGATCACCGTCATTATCGAGATCGGCATATACCGCTCCATTGGAAAAGCTGCTTATGTCATCTGCCACAGTGCATTCCTCGAACTTTGCCGCACCCTTGTTTAGAAAGAATTTGTTGGGAAGTTTGATCTGTGGAAAATTGTCAATCACAGACATTTCCTTTTCACTGACAGTATTGGCGTTGATGCGAGTTTGCATTTCATCGTTCGAAACATAGTTTACGTAATCGATATCGTTCAATCTTTTGGGAATGCCGTTAGAAATAAAAAGATCTTTCAAGCCGTCATTGTCAAAATCCATCCATAATGGAGCCCACGACCAGTCTGTAGCAGCTACACCGGCATAGAGCCCGATATCACTGAACAAGCCATTTCTTCTGTTTAGTTGCAGCACATTGCGGGTATACTGATAGTGATAGCCGAAGCGGATCTTTTCATAAAACGTATTGTACTCATCTTCGCCCAGCGACCTTCGCAATATATAAGGATCGGAAGGGAGCATATCTACCGAAATGATCTCCGGAAAAGCATCATTGTTGATATCTGCAACATCGACACCCATCGAAAATTGGCTCGTGTGCATCACACGTTCGGTAAGTTCTTCTTTGAATGTTCCGTTCCGTTGATTGATGTAGAGATAATCGTTTTCGTGGAAATCGTTTCCTACATACACATCCGGATAGCCGTCAAGGTTTATATCGCTTACACAAATTCCGAGGCCATAGCCTATGGCAGAACTATTGATGCCTGCTTCTCTGGTAGCATCAGCAAAATGCCCATCCTCATTGCGAAACAGGCGATCGCCAGTTAGAGGGTGAAAAGTGTTGAGGAATGTTTGACGTGCTGCAAAGGTGCCGTTCTGATGTACTGAGTGATTGAGCAGG
>DASQNW010000398.1:0-3243 GCA_035644775.1 Chitinophagaceae bacterium
TTCATAGATACGTTTTGTGCTAAAACAAACAGTTGTTCTTCGTATGAACTTTAGTGCTAAAACCCCGCCCTTTGCAAAGCCACAAAACGTTACGTAACAAAGCGATGGTTCAAATGGAAATCTTCCAGTAGAGAACAATACTTAACAAGGCATAGAAAAGGGCAATAATCACCTCGGCGTAACACAAGATCGCTAAACACCTGAACCGATATTAAAATGTTCTTGTAACATTTTTGCCACTTTGCCATCAGGGTTGATGGGTTTGACTTTTTTCATTATCACCTTGCGGTACGTGATCGATAATCTTCTATTCCTGTGTTTTACGTTTCCATCAACCGTGTCTTTTTTTCGTGAAGGTATTGAGTGATTCCATTTATACCTGGCATCATCCTGCATAACATAAATGGAGCGCCTGGGAACCTCCACATCTACCACGTCCCCTCCTGCAATTTTTATGAATCGCATGACGCACCCACTTCCAAGATTAACCCCGCAGATCTGGTTCTCGAAATAGTTCCTGTCTTTATGCGGTCTGAGTCCCTCTCCTGGAGCGTATTCATTGATGATCACCTGGTCTGGCTGATTCAGTACAATATTCTGTTTCACTAAATTTTGGGATAGTTTATAAGTCAATGGAGGCATAGGAACCGGAAATTCAGTTAGGTTATACGGAGCTTCCAGTTCATTCCTGTAACCATAATATTGCAACCTTCTATTGTAATCAACAACCCATGTTTGGTTGTCAATTTCATTTATCAATTCTTCTTCCAGTGATTCACTTATAAAATTATGATAGAGTAGCAAACCCGGTACTGTTGTTTCCATTTTCAATTAATTAAAATACGTTTATAGTAAGAAGGTAAAACGCAAACAATTTTCAAAGGGTAACAACTGTAATTGAGTAAAGTTTAAAAATGCTTATCCTCATTTTTGGGTAATAAATTGCCTTGACAAATCGCCCTATCTGAACTGGCCTTTCCGCTTTTCTTTTCCGAGTCATATGGCCTTTTGAAAAAGTTTTGTCATATGCCTTCACACAGCACCGAGTACCTCCGCACATGACCTGACTTTTCTGCCCTGCTTTTTGCAGCGCAGAAAATTAGCATAACCATAAAGGCATGCAAGAACAACAAAATAATTTTATATAATGCGGTGTTTTAAATTAATATATTTATTAAAGGGTTAGAATTTAGTCTTAAAATTTATAAATTTTATACAAGCTGTCTGGAGAACTCTCATTGGGCAATACGTCAACTTATATAGTGGGAAATGCATGTGATTAGGAAAGGGCTTCGTTGTTACTTCATGCTTTTACGTTGGGCGAATTGCAATACGTATACTTTTCAGATCTCTGGTTTTGCCGAGGGAAGTGCCACTAGTCAAGAGAATTATCAGGTTTGAAGTTTTTTCATATTTTGTAGAACAAAGGGTCTTTAATGTCTTCAACCAGGCAGCTGCTTTTTTCGATTTATGCCCTCATTTTTATTTTGTTCCTGTGCATCCCTCATATGGGTAAAGCGCAGGCATGCACACCGGTATACAAAAAAATGTACGGTGGTATCGGCATTGATGAAGGATTGGATATTGTACGCACCACCGATAACGGATCTATTGTAGCCGGCAGAACATCGTCTGATGCTGCAAACACCAACAGCTTTTTAATGAAGCTTAATGAGCAGGGCTCGATCCAATGGGTTAAGTCTTATGGCGGCAGCCAATACGATGAACTTATAAAAGTTAAACAGGCCAGTGATGGAGGCTATGTCGCAATTGGTAATACTAAATCCTTTGGTCAAACTTCCGGTGAACCATTTCTCCTGCGTACTGATGCTAACGGAACCATTCTCTGGAGCCGTAAATTAAACAAAAGCGGTGTGCCTGCAAGGGCTAAGAGCCTCGTTACCCTAAGCGATGGCGGGTTTGCGGTAGGTATCAACCTGAACGACAGCACCGCCCAGGGTGATGGCCTTATAGTACGCACAACAGCCGCCGGCACTATTCTTTGGAGCAAACGGTTTGACCAGGGAGGGAACGATGGTGTGCATACACTTCTTGAAGACGGCAATTCGCTCGTGGTCAGCGGTTATGCTACCATAGATTTTTTTGATGCCGTGCTGATGAAGCTTAACCTTAATGATGGTTCTGTCATCTGGGCCAAACGCTTTGTTCGGCATGATGGATTGGACGACCAATGCCTGAATGTGCAAAAGATTCCTGGTGGCTATGCTTTCGGAGTGATCTCTGGATTTAACAATGGTCCATTTAACAGGGATGGCGCTTTGCTGACATTATTCAAGATGAAAGAGGATGGCACAACCTTTTTTCAGCGCGGGACTGAATTAGGTACGACCTCAGGACATACGATAGAGTTCGCTGATATTCGGTTTACGGCTGACAGCGGCTTTCTTATATTGATCAATGATACATTAATCAAGAAAAACGGCACCTATAAAAAAATGAGTGCGTCCGGGCTTACTGAGTGGGGCCGGGCACCTTCCGAGTGGGACCAGTTAAACAGCATCAGCGGTGCAGACCTGTTTGATAGCCGGGGATATCTGTTAACAGGTGCTTACCGGGGAAATACCTTCGGTGACAATACCATAACCAAAACCACAGACGTGCAGGTGCTCAAAACAGACGTTTTCGGTAGTTTTGGGCCTTGTACCGGGGATAAGTATGGTGCCGCTACCGATACGATAATCTTCACGTATAGCGGACCATTCACCTGGAAAAACCAACGTAGCGAAACAGTGGATCCAGACCTGATTACGCTTGCCAGCGCTCCGCTGAACTTTACAGAAACCCTTGACTGTGAAACCCAGGATTGCAAACCTGTTTCTACGGACATTACCGACAAGTGTTTTGCTTCCTTTATGGCACACTATTCAGAAAAGTACAAGTTCGTGCCATTTGATGCACTAAAGGTGAGAGATGGGTACATCATGTCGGGCTACGTAATGCATCATTGGAGCGTAGAACCTCGGATTGTGAAGTTAAATCTGAACGGTACAGTAGCATGGGCAAAAACGCTAAACAACTATATTCATAATGCTTCTTTTCAAAAGCTTTTCCTGACGGATGATGGAAACATACTTTTGACCGGACCGGATGACCATGTTATTGATCATAATGGATATACAGGCACCACATTTGTGAAAATTACCCCAGGTGGTGAGGTCCTGTGGGCTAAGTATGTAGATTGGTCGATGTCTGATATGAAACCTGTTGGTAATGGGGTGTTCG
>DASQNW010000399.1:0-2116 GCA_035644775.1 Chitinophagaceae bacterium
CTAGTCAGAGGTTAGTTGCGGGTAAATGATAACATTGCAGGTTCTTTCTCGAAACGGCCTATGCCTAGAAAACGTTTCTCCCAATAAGGGTCGAAAAGATCACTGATCATGACGCCACCGGAAGAGGCAGCATGAACAAACTTATTGTTCTGCAGGTAAATGCCTACGTGAGAAACGCCGCCTTGTGTATTAAAGAAAACCAGGTCACCTTCATGCAATTCTGTCCTGGAGATCCTCTGTGTGAAGTCGTATTGCTCGCGTGCCGTCCTTGGAAGGTTGACGCCATAGTGCGTGGCGTATAGAATCTTGACTAACGCGGAACAATCGATGCCCTCCTTAGAAGAACCGCCGAGCCTGTAACGGGTGCCATACCATTGATCAATACCGTTATACAACCCAACATTCTGTATTTGCTCTACTTCAGTATCCAGCATCAAAGCATATTTTATTTGGAGCGAGTGGGCATTGTCGAGGGCAATACTCGTGTTTGCAGCGTTGGATTTATAGTTCTGCTTTTCAAAAAATTGCAGTTCAAATTCTGAAAGGTTGGAACGCTGTTGTAACGAAGAGGGGGCTACATCGATTTCAATATCATTCAGGAATTTAACTTCTGATTTTGCTGAGCTTCGGCTCTTTTCTTTACCTTTTTGTGCAGATGCTGGTCCTGCTAAGCCCAGCAGTAATGAAACTGATGCAACAATGGTTCTGATCATGGTGGCTTTCTTTCGGATGAATAATACTGACGAAAGTATAGATATTTTCCCACAGATTGTGGAATAATAGCAACGCTCACCAGTGCTGAATTATTGCCTAAGGCTTAGATTGCACCAATATTAGGTCAGTTCCAGCTGCTTAAGAATCGAGGTTTAACAGAAATGAAGTTCTCCCACTTACACGTACACACACAGTTCTCCCTGCTCGATGGTGCAGCATCTATCCCGTCCCTTTACCAAAAGGCAGTCAAGGAAAACATGCCTGCCTTGGCAATAACAGATCACGGGAACATGTTTGGCGCGTTTGAGTTTGTGGCAGAAGCATACAAGCACCAGAATGCTGATGGCAGCCTTAAAGTGAAACCTGTGGTTGGGTGTGAGTTCTATGTAGTGGAGGACCGGCACCGGAAGAATTTTACTAAAGATCAGAAAGATGAGCGCTTTCACCAGGTACTACTCGCAAAAGATGCAAAAGGTTATCAGAACCTGATCAAGCTCACCTCGCTTGGCTACACCGAAGGAATGTACAGCAAGTACCCACGTGTGGACAAGCGTTTGATCGAACAGTACGGCCAAGGTTTGATTGCAACAACCTGTTGCATTGGAGCTCATGTGCCGCAAGCCATACTACATGGATCCGAGGAGGAGGCAGAACGAGAGTTCCGCTGGTGGCTTGACCGCTTTGGTGACGATGATTTCATTGAATTACAGAGGCACAATATTCCCGAGCAGGAAAAGATCAACCAGGCTCTTCTAAGGTTCGCAAAAAAATACAACCGGCCGGTTATTGCAACTAATGACAGCCACTATACAGATAAAGAAGATTTCAATGCGCATGATATATTGCTCTGTATCAATACGGGCGAAAAGCAAGTGACCCCCGGCTTTGACGATTTTGTGAACGATGACCTTGCAATAAAGAACAGGCGCTTTAAATTTCCAAACGACCAATTCTACTTTAAAGGCGCAGAAGAGATGAAGGAGTTGTTTCATGATGTGCCTGAAGCGATTGACAATACAAACATCATTGTTGACCGCATAGAGGTGTTAAACCTCAAGAAAGATATCCTGCTGCCGGCATTTCCCATCCCTAAAGAATTTCAGCTTCACAAGGACAGCAATCTAAATCAATGGGAATACCTCCGGCACATCACCTACGAAGGTGCAAAGCACCGGTATGCTGAACTTACACCTTCTGTGCAGGAGCGCATCGATTTTGAGCTCTTTACCATTAAAGCGATGGGCTTTGCAGGATACTTCCTGATTGTAGGGGATTTTATTAAGGCAGGTAGAGAATTAGGTGTATTTGTAGGCCCCGGCCGCGGATCAGCAGCTGGTTCTGTAGTGGCTTACTGCATTGGCATTACTAACATCGACCCCATTAAATATGATCTCCTTTTTGA
>DASQNW010000400.1:0-12431 GCA_035644775.1 Chitinophagaceae bacterium
GCTTGAGTAATGCCAATGAAGTACAGGAAAGAGCACACGAGCATTAAAAATATATTCTTCATTGTGGTAAGGGATTTAATCTCCATTTGAAATTTGTTACAGCAAAAATCGGGCAGCACATGACTAACGTAAGACTCTGAAGTTCAGATGCCAGGCCTCTTCGACTTAAAACCTATCTACCATGTTGTCACTACCGCTTGTAGCCAAATTTCTTAAATTTATTGAACAGTTTGCCTAAATTAACATCTGCGGCGCAGTATTGGATAGAGGAAGAGGACTGTCTTTAATGAAAATGTATGGCTAAATCGTTCGTGCCGATCTCTCCTATCGCTGGAAAGCAAAACCTGGCGGGCTACTTTGGAGTGAAGTTTAAATATGTGGCTGTATTCCTGCTATCGTCCTTGGCGATGGCGAGCCTTCTTTTTGCCAGTCTGCATTTGGGGATCTCCGAAGGATGGATGAAGCTTACCCAGATGCTCCTCTTCTCTTTTTTTGGATATGTTCACTTACGAAAGCTAAATAAATACGTTCGGTTTACGAGAAACAGCTTTGCTGACAGGATGAATTTTTCTATTCAGTTGGCCATTCTTATTTGCCTGGTGCTTATTGCCCTCTACCTTTTTTTGGGTCATAACTTCCTGCTGCTGGCACTAGGAAGTGGTAGCGCCTTCCTGCTTCCGTTTGTAGTGGTAGAAGCGTGGTCTGCTTTTACCTCCAAATCACGGATGGAATACGGAGTGTGGCACAAGCCTGTACCTGAGGATCAAGAGAAGGTATACATTTTCTTTACAGGCTTCTCTGTGCAGTTTAAATTTTCTTTATCAGCTGATGACAGCAAAAAACAAGTTTACAGTACGCAAGCACCGCTAGATAGAAGCCTGGGGGAGTTCTTCAATCACTTTTTGCTTATCAAGAGAAACAACAATAAGTCAAGGATTGAATTGATGGATGAACATAAACAGCCGTTCGGGTGGAAATTTTATTTGCTTTCAAATTATGGCATTGAGAAACGTCTCCTCGACCCGGACCTGGACTTGAAACAAAACAATGTGCCGCAAAATGCAGTCATACAGGTAGAACGGGTTCAACTTATTAAGTGATTGGATGTTTCTATTTTGACTTATTTTTTCTTTCTTGCCTAAAATCTCGGTTATGAAAACAACATTGGTCGATGCCAGTAAAACGATGCGCCTCCGGTTCATCGGCTTACAAATCCTGATCACGTTGCTGGTGATCATTACCATCGTATCTTTTTCCGACATACGTATTGCACCGATGGTTACAAAGCAAGCCAACTCTAGTGTCTCTGCTACAGAAAACGTTATCTCTATACAAAAATATCAAGAGCTTAGTCGCGAATTAGAGAATACACGGAAGCAGTTGGCGCAAAGAGAACAGCAGATGCGGAATATGGAGACTGAACTTACTGCTTTACGGCAAAACAAAAATGCAACACCTGTTGCTGATAATAGTGCTGCCGAAAAACTACAGGCCCAAGTCAACGAACTTGATCGGGCTAATAGTTTGCTTGTGACTCAAAACAATGAACTGAAGCAAACCAGTGAAGGAAAGGACTCACGAATTGAGCAGCTAGAAACAGAGCTTCAAAAACTTCGAAACAACCGCAACATCGCCACTGCTGCCAGCCAGCGATCAGCACCCGATGCCAACCTAAGAAGTGAACTGCAACAATCCGAGACGAGGTATGCCGCTTTATTGAGGTCGAACAAAGAATTGAAGCGGAACAATGAATATCTAACAGCTCAACTCAATGCCTTGCAGGCAAAGCGGTAGCTTCAAGTATTACCCTTGAAAATAGAACTGTATTTCAGCGAAGTCTTGGCTGAAGCGTTGGCGGTTTTGGACGATGCTATAGCCCCCATTAATTTCTTTGCTACAAACAGCATCAAACAGGTAAAATCATTTTCTTTGCTTTTTACCATGCCGCTATACATCACTGCACTGGCTTCTGGGAGTAACGGGAACTGCTATTATGTGGGAACAAATAAGGAGGCGATTCTTATTGATGTCGGCGTTTGCTGTAAAGAGGTTGAGAATAGAATGAAGCTTTTACGACTTCCGCTTCACCAATTAAAAGCCATTTTCATTTCTCACGAACACACCGATCATATAAAAGGTGTACGGGTGCTTTCCAAAAAGTACAATATACCCGTTTACATTACGACTACAACACTCAGAAGTTGCAGATTAAAGCTGGAGAAGCATCTTATCCGAAAATTTTCCTGGCAGCAGCCTACCGCTATCGGTGATCTCCAGGTAAAAGCATTTGGTAAGCAGCACGATGCAGCAGAACCCTGCAGCTTTGTCGTCAGCTTCAAAGATTTGAATGTGGGAGTATTTACAGACATAGGAACACCATGCTCGCAGCTGATACATTATTTTAAGCAATGTCACGCCGCCTTTCTTGAATCGAACTACGATGAAAACATGTTGGAGAGTGGAAGTTATCCTTACTATTTAAAGAGCCGCATTCGTGGAGGCAAAGGTCATCTTTCCAACACTCAGGCTCTGGAGATATTTCGCTCTTACCGATCGCCCCAATTGAGTTACTTATTACTGTCGCATCTCTCAAAAAACAACAATTGCCCACAACTGGTAAACCGGCTATTTCAATCTTATGCCGGACCAACAAAGATCGTTGTCACCTCCCGGGAGGAAGCAACTCCGATTTATGTAATAGAGGAAAAAAATGTTTTGATAAAGCCGGCGCGACCCAAAATTCATTTGTTACAACAACTCAGCTTTCATTTCGATGAACATATAGCGCAGTCACTCACACATCAGAACAGTGCCCTAAGTGATGCTCTCCCCGTATGAACCGTGCGGGCCACACCCGGTTTACGTCCTTCGTATTGGAAGTTCACTTCAACATTATTTAGTAATCGGCGGGTGAGGTCGGCTGACCAAAGAAAGTTTTTACCAGGTAACAAGCCATCAAGCATTATGTAGCTAACCGTGGTGTTTGCTTTATTGTTATTGGCAACATCAGTGTAACTGATAGTATTTAAAGTAAACCGTGCATTGAGAGAACTGTTCTGAACGACGTTGTATTTCGTCTCGACGTTAACGGCGCTTGAGAGGGACTTCTGCCCACCGTATAATCTCGAATTTTGTTTCTCTTCTAATTTATAGCTGGTCTGCAACCTGAAGGCAGTTCCTTTTATAAAAACGAGCTGTGGCTCTGTGTTCAGGATATCTAACTCATAATTGCGGTTTTCAAAGTTTGGGGTGTACAGAATATTGGTACCTTTCTTTGAAAGCACATTTACACTAAGATCTCTTGACAAATTGTAACGCAGTTTTGCTATCCAATCGGCTTGCTGGCGGCTTTCGTATCCATACGTCAGCAATGCTTTTCCTGTATGCTGCACATTGCTTACATCAATGCCCCATTTGGTTGAATATCGGTTGAAAGACAAGGTATTCAGAAAAGAAGTGTTCATTGTAATCAACGCTGTATCCTGAATTGCATATTTGAATGGATTGAACTCAACCTCAGTTTTCGCTACCGATTTTTTGTTCTTTTGCATGGAAGTTTGCCAGCTAAACCGCGTCAAAAAAGCAGCTATGCCTTTCACGTCTGGTTTGTTCCAGTATGCTTTTGGGTTAAGTGCAAAACTATAATTCAGGGTATTGTAGTTCGCTTTTACAAATTCATTTGTTGGAATGAAAATGCGGATAAATTTAGCCTGGTCCTGGAACTGTGCTACTTCGAACTCGTTTAGCTGCTGAATGTTATCGTTGTTGTAGTCAATCCATGCATATTCACCTTGCCCGGCCGGCACTTCGTAATATGCAAAATCTCTACGCTGCTCCTGCCCTGTCCCGAGTTCATACAATACATTTCCTGTCACAAGGCCATTCCACTCGTTGATCAAATACTCCGTACGCCCTAAAACAGTTCTATCGCTGTTTTGCTTTGATACATCTTTATTAAAAACTTTTAACTGCCGGTAGGTGGTGTTGAATAGCAATTGGTGTTTTTCGCTTTGCAGTAATTCTGCATTGAAATTTACATTATAGCTCCTGTCACCTTTCACCAGTTCTTTCTGCAGCGGGTATTTATCGGAACGGGTGAAAAAAGTGAGGCCATATTTGTTCTT
The DNA here is from genome assembly GCA_035644775.1 of Chitinophagaceae bacterium. GTDB lineage: Bacteria > Bacteroidota > Bacteroidia > Chitinophagales > Chitinophagaceae > Flavisolibacter. The sequence continues at coordinate 4,125 of DASQNW010000400.1, forward strand.
CTTCTGGTCGTTCGTCTTTATGTATGCGGTATATGTATCAAACGAAAAGCTTTGCAGACTTAAAGAGTCTGTTTTTTTGCTCTTTACTTCATTCTGCTCTAATGCATACCGAACACCGACCTGAGTAGAATGGAATTTCTTCAACACTTTGCTAATGTCTACAGTTGGTCTTAAAAACTTTCCATCAAAGTCAGCATTGTCATAATTGGTTAGGCTTAACTGGTTGTTGAAAGTCCATCCCCTTAGAACTGAGCTGTGTTGAATAAGATTTTGGTTTCCTTTATACTGATCACTTCTTCTGTAATTCATGAATTGATAAGTGAGCCCGTTGCCTCTTTTGTTTTTCAATTTAGTACCCAGCCGCACAATATCCTCAGATGCAGGCAGCACTAGTAGTGGTAAGCCCCACTCTCTGGTAAACTCCACATGCCGCAGCCGTTCCAAAGGTTTGAACTTTTGATCTACATGTTCCAGATCGACAGTAGACGTGAGTTGAAGACCTGTTTTTTTGTTTAACATGCTTTCGTTGGTGTACTGCACCCTGGCAGCGAGTCCGGCGTCGTCCCCCGCATCTTTTGAAGAATATGTATTTACATCATGATTGCTTAAGGCGAATTCTGTACGCAAGCTATTATTCTTATCGACCTGGTAATCGGTTCCGACGCTGATAAGTTGTTGCTTTTTTGGTGTTACCAACACAGCGACAGGTTCAAACCTCCCCAGCTTAGCACCATTTACCGGTTCTACAAAACGAAATACCTTTCCATTTGCACCATTGAAGTCTGCCACGTAGTTGCCACGGCCCTGCCCTAGCTCCGTAAAAGACAAAGAATATTTCGCCAGCGCAGGATCGGTGGAGTAACGGTAAAAAGAATCTACAACGGATCCGGAATTGAAATACACTTTTTCGTACAGAATCTTAGTCGTTGAGAAACTATCGACTCCAGCGGTTGGGTAAAACGCTTTATTAATGCTGTCGCCAACATCAAATAAAAACTGCTTCTGCCGACTGTCTAAGGTTTGGTTTATCGGTGAGTTGCGGGCATCGCTATTGTTGAAGGCTCCAACCTTAATTTTCAGTTTCCTGTTAACGTCTATGGTTTGATAAGCAAATAAGTTCGCATTTAAATAGTTTCTGTCGGCATATTCAAACTCAATTTGAATACGAGAGTCCTTAGTAATCATTCTTCGCGGTGTGAACGTAACTTCAGCTGTGTTGTAATTGATTACATAATCCTGGTCTTCGCCTCTTTGCAACAACTCTCCATCAACAAAAACACGCTCGGTTCCGGAAAGTACAATGAAAAAAAACTCGTTGTTAGCGCCGGATAAGCGATAAGGACCCTGGTTGCCCTCCAGGCCCTGGAACACATTTCTATTAAACTTCCCTTTCGCGATGGAGCCGCTCACGAGCGTTGAAGACTCAAGACGGTTGGACAGACGGTTTTTTGTCTGAAAAGATATCCCCTGCAGTCGTTTGTAGAAGTTGAGGAAGTATAATTCATTTTGCCGAATGTCTATGTCGCCGAGGCTTAGCTGCCAGTTTTTCTTTTTGAACTGAAGAAATACCTGGTCGAATTCATTGAGCTGCTGTGTTGTGCCATCGGGCTGAATAGGAATGTTGTTATCTGTGATTGCTGCTGCGATCTCGATACTATCTGCCAGCATACCATTGAGCTGGAGATTGAAGTTGGAGTTGACAACTGCACTTTGATTGTTCCCAAACGATATTCCTCGTCCAAAGCTTCCGTTATAGTCAATGGTTCCGAAGTTGAAGACGCCTTTGGTTGTGTTCGGATCTTTGTCTTCAAGAGGCGCAATCACAGTGAACCGGGCAACGCTGTCAAAATCGAGCCGCTGCACAACGGCGTTCATGCGGAACGGGAAAACACGGTACCGAATGGTGACGCTGTCTGCCTCGGGCCGCACTTTCCAGGAGAATATAGACTTTACATAGTCCACTGTATATCCAGTGTCGCTAATGCCGTCAATGGCTAGGGTGTTTGGAACAATGCTTAACGAGTCAAGCTGGATTGCCTCTTCGGATGTAGGAATTTTTTTTGTTCTGAGATTTGAATGGGGTCCTGGTTGTAACGGCTGCTGCGCATTGCCTTGCAAGTACAAAACAAGAGAAAAAAGGAAAAGTATGCAGCGGGCTAGCTTCAAAGCAGCAGTTTTTCAGGTATGGTTGGAAGTAGTTTTCGAATGTTGAGCCGGAAACCGTTGCTGAAAATATTCAAATTTCCTCAAATCCCTACTACAGCCAACTAAAAAAGCTCCAGCTGGAGCCTTTCTCTAACGTATTTAGCCGCAATTTATTACCGTAAAATGGCCGCGCTGGAACAATACTTTACCGGGCCACTATTCTATTTTTCTGCAGAAAGCCCCGCGTTCAGGTAGTCTTTGTGCATACGAGAAATGGTGGTGATGGCGATTTCTTTTGGACAAACTGCTTCGCAAGCGCCAATGAAGGTGCAACTGCCAAAGCCTTCCTTATCCATTTGAGCTACCATACTCAACACCCTGCTTTTACGCTCCGGCTGTCCCTGCGGTAAAAGGCCCAGGTGAGATATTTTAGAAGCGAGGAAGAGAGATGCCGAGGCGTTCTTGCAGGCGGCTACACAGGCTCCACATGATATGCAGGCAGCGGCTGCAAAAGAAGCATCAGATTTATCCTTTTCCACCGGTAGCGCATTGCCATCAACCGCGTTGCCTGTGTTTACAGAAATAAAGCCGCCGGCTTGTATCATCCTGTCAAACGCGGAACGATCGGTTACAAGGTCTTTGATGACTGGAAATCCTTTAGCACGCCAGGGTTCAACCACAATAGTGTCACCATCCTTGAAAGCTCTCATGTGCAACTGGCAGGTAGTGGTGGCATGCCATGGGCCATGAGGGCGGCCGTTGATGTGCATGGAGCACATACCGCAAATGCCTTCGCGGCAGTCGTGGTCAAACGCAATGGGATCTTTGCCTTCCTGAACCAGGCGTTCGTTAAGCACATCGAACATTTCAAGGAAAGACATTTCAGATGAAATATCCTTCACATCATATGTTTCAAACCTTCCTTCGCTTTTGTTGTTTTCCTGCCGCCATACTTTTAGCGTCAGGTTCATTATATAATGTTCCATAAAGACCCCCTGCCTCCGTGTACGGAGAGCTTAGAATTTTATCTGTTGACTAATGCCGTTAAGTTGAAGTGTGCGACGCAACAAATGTTGCTCAGGGGTACATTGCCGGTAACACAATCTTCTTCTGTATTAAAGAACTGAAACTGCTAAAGGAACGTGACAGCACCTCCTCGATGGCTTACTTGTAGCTTCTTTGGCTCGGCTTCACAACATCGTAGTCCAACTGTTCGCGATGCACCGTCCACTCATGTTCACCTTTCATTTCCCAGGCTGCTACGTACATAAACTCCGCATCGTGGCGCAGTGCCTCGCCTTCTTCCGTCTGGTGCTCTTCGCGAAAATGTCCGCCACAGCTCTCGCTGCGGTGAAGCGCATCTTTACACATCAACTCGCCAAGCTCGATAAAATCGGCTACACGCCCTGCCTTATCAAGCTCCGGATTGAAATCTTCTATTTTCCCTGGGATTCTAATATCACTCCAGAATTCTTTTCTCAACTGCTGTATTGCAGTAATTGCTTCTTCAAGTCCTTGTGCATTGCGAGCCATGCCACACCTGTCCCACATGATTTTGCCTAAACGCTTGTGCATGCTCTCCACCGTCTGCTTACCATTTATAGTCATTAGCAGCTGCAGGCGTTCTCTCACTGATCGCTCTGCCTCTTCAAAAGCGGGATGATCTGTTGGTGTAGCCGTTGTCCTGATCTCATCTGCGAGGTAATTGCCTATAGTGTACGGGATTACAAAGTAACCATCTGCCAGTCCCTGCATAAGAGCAGAAGCCCCAAGGCGATTTGCACCGTGATCGGAAAAGTTGCATTCGCCCAGGGCATACAAACCTGGTATGGTCGTCATCAACTCGTAGTCAACCCACAACCCACCCATCGTGTAGTGGACGGCAGGATAAATTCGCATGGGAACTTCGTATGGATTTTCGCCGGTGATTTTCTCGTACATGTCGAACAGGTTCCCGTACTTTTCACGCACCACCAACTTACCAAGAGCAATGATCTCGTCAGCCGAAGCAGAGGTTAGACCTTTCTTACCTGCTTCAATTTTTCCATACCGCTGAATAGCTGCCGCATAATCTAGGTAAACTGCCTGTTTAGACGTGCCTACACCAAAGCCGGCATCGCATCTTTCCTTAGCTGCCCTTGAAGCAACATCACGGGGAACAAGGTTACCAAAAGCAGGGTATCTTCTTTCGAGGTAATAATCTCTTTCATTTTCCGGGATCTCAGATGGGCGGCGATCATCTCCCTGCTTTAGCGGCACCCAAATGCGGCCGTCGTTGCGCAACGATTCAGACATCAATGTTAGCTTCGACTGATGTTCTCCCGTCACTGGAATACAGGTGGGGTGAATCTGGGTGAAACAAGGATTGCCGAAAAAAGCACCTTTTCGATGTGCTTTCCAGATAGCAGTGGTGTTGCTGCCCATTGCATTTGTAGACAGATAAAACACATTACCATAGCCGCCACTACACAAGAGCACTGCATGGCCGAAATGCCTTTCAAGTTGTCCTGTAACCAGATTACGAGCTATAATGCCGCGGGCTTTGCCATCTACTATCACCAGTTCCAACATTTCATGACGGGTGTACATGCCCACATTGCCGAGAGCCACCTGTCTTTCGAGTGACTGATATGCACCAATCAACAATTGCTGCCCTGTTTGCCCTGCCGCGTAAAAGGTGCGTTGCACCTGTGTGCCACCAAAGGAACGATTGCTGAGAAGACCTCCATATTCCCTGGCGAAGGGTACACCTTGCGCCACACACTGATCAATGATGTTGACACTCACTTCCGCAAGACGATGCACATTGGCCTCTCGTGCCCTGTAATCGCCGCCTTTGATGGTATCGTAGAACAGGCGGAACACTGAATCTCCATCGTTCTGATAGTTCTTCGCTGCATTGATGCCGCCCTGGGCTGCAATAGAGTGTGCCCTGCGCGGACTGTCGTGAAAGCAAAATGCCTTCACCTTATAACCTAATTCACCTAAAGTAGCTGCTGCTGATGCTCCTGCCAGCCCCGTACCTATGACGAGCACTTCCAGCCTTCGCTTGTTAGCAGGATTCACCAGCTTAACATGATTCTTATAATCAGCCCATTTTTGTTCAAGAGGTCCAGCGGGAATTTTAGCATCAAGTATCACAGACTATTGATTTTGTATCAAAAGAATTTTTTAATGGATCGTTTTAAGTGTGCACTCGACCTTCAAACTATGCAAATCACCACGCAGATGCAGCATCAACTTGGGCTTACCCAATGCAAATACATACTAACAGGCATCAATGCAAACAATAAACAAATGATTATAGTAAAACCATAACCCAGCCCCTTTAATAAGTTCAAATATTTTTTGTTGTGCACACCCATAGTTCTAAAGGCACTGTGAAATCCATGAAACAAGTGAAAGGCTAGCGAAGCAACACCCATCAAGTAAAGTAGAACAATCAAAGGATTTTGAAACACTTCAAACATCCTTAAAAAGAGGTCGTGTGTTTCCGTATATCCATAAGTAACCGGCTCCAGATCGTGTGTTATTCTTGATGGCACCCAAAACTGCGCAACATGCACTACCAGGAATAATAAAATTAATGTACCAAGCAGTGCCATGCTTCTGCTGTACCATTTGCTTCCTCTATTTCCCAGATCAATTTTGTACCCCTGGCCCCGCTTCTTTCTATTCTTCACTTCAACAAGATAACCTTGCACTATATGTGTTATAAGGCCGGCAAACAACACGATTTCCATCAGCCGAATTACTAGTGAAGCGCCCATGAAATGGGCAGCCCTGTTGAACATGGAGCCATTGTCGTTAGGGTCAAAAAAAGGAAGGTCGTTGAAAATACAAGAGTTCAGGCCAGCATGTATAAGTAAAAAAGAGATGAGAAACAAACCAGTCAAAGCCATCACTATTTTTCTACCTATCGCGGAAGTAAAGAAGTAGGACCATTTCATATTCTGATAAGAGGATTGAAATTCGACGCAAAGGTAAGTCCCGCTACTTAATAAAATTGAACTAAAACCAAATAGCTGTTAGTCGGGAAGGCGCTTGCGGATCTCCTCATCAATCTTCTTAAACAAATGAAAAGGTTTGTAGGTTCGCCAGTTTGAAAGATTCATCAGTTCGACGTAATAGTTTATTCGCGCTTTTTTAAAATCGTATTGTGTTGCTTCAGGCATGTTGATGCAGACGATCCAGCCATTTTCATCTGTTACTTCTTCAAACCATTCCTGGTAATAGTCTTTGTCGCCGCTGTGAAAATTTAGTACGTTTTCAGCAATGAGGATAAACTTGGTAATGCCTTCCAGTTCAAACTGGTCGATAACATCGCGCTTCAAAGTCATTATGTCATTTTCTATAGCGTCGTTCCACTCTCCTATCAGCTCTATTACCACGTAATGTTCTTCGTAGTCAGCCTGTAGCACCTTCATGTAAAGTGTTCTGCTGCCAAATTCATCCCATTGCGGATGGATGTAGTAATTATAAACTGTTTGTGAAAACTCAAACTCGGAATACTCTCTTTTATAAAAAGGAGAACGTTCATCTTCTTCACTCACATAAATGTGCCGCCAATTATAATATGGTTCAATATTATGCATGTTGTTGGTTGTGGCAATGCCACCATCAACCATATTTTAAGCAAGTTCGTCGGGTCACTTATTTTTTTTTAGATCTTCTACCGCTTTCTTTACGCTGCCGAATTTCAGTAGCATTTGCCGGGCCTCATCATAATTGTCGAGATTCAGTTTATTCATTATCATTTTCGTGCCACGATCCACCAGCTTGTCATTGGTCAGCTGCATGTTCACCATCTTATTATCTTCTACCCTGCCTAACTGTATCATCACAGTAGTCGATATCATATTCAATACCAGCTTTTGTGCCGTTCCGCTTTTCATTCTTGTGCTTCCGGTAACGAATTCCGGACCCACTGCTACTTCAATCGGGTAATCAGCGATTCGTGCCAGAGGTGACCCAGGATTGTTGGTAATACATCCGGTAATTATGTTGTTGCTCCTGCAGCTTTCCAGCGCACTAACCACGTATGGAGTTGTGCCACTTGCGGCTATGCCAATAACCACATCCCGCTCGCTCACGCCATGCTGCTGCAGGTCGCTCCAGCCCTGGCTGGTGCTGTCTTCAGCGTTCTCCACTGCCTGTGTAATGGCCTCGTTACCTCCTGCTATCAATGCAATCACAAGATCGGGTGGCACACCATATGTTGGCGGGCACTCGCTGGCATCCACCACCGCAAGCCGGCCACTGGTGCCTGCGCCAATATAAAAGAGCCTGCCGCCGGAGAGCATCTTATCTGCAATAATCTCGGTCAAAGCCTTGATCTGCGGTATGGCGGCTTCCACAGCAAAGGGAACCGTCTTATCTTCTTCGTTGATGTTGACAAGCAGTTCTTCAACAGACATCTTATCTAAATGCCGGTACCTACTTGGCTCTTCTGTTATTCTTCTAAAATCTGCCATATTTATTCCTCCGTACTTGTCAAGTGAAAGTCGTTTGCCACTGAAGTTGTGGCGCCTTACTCATCTCTGTGATATTTCACTAGTCCTTTCATCGGGTTCTTGTAAACGGCGCCTAGTTCAAACTCATAAGATTGACATAGCTGCTCCAAAACATCTTTGAAACCAAAGGCAACGCTGCCGACGAAACTTACAGGGTACTTCCAAACTTCGCCGTACTTACACAGGTGTTGAAAAAAGAAGTCGTTTAAGCCATCTTCGATAATATTCTCGATCATGTAATGGCCGCGGTTTTCTGCAAGGAACATTGTAAATCCAGCGAGGTAGCGGTTGGGCAAAGGCTTTTTGTAAACATGTTCTAAGATGTCAGGAGCGGTTGTTTTGTATTTGTCGTCGAACAGCAGCCGTAGATCATCGTCAAAAGTTTGGTAGAGATAGTATTGCAGTACCTTTTTGCCCAGGTAAGCGCCACTACCTTCATCGCCAAGCACGTAGCCGAGACCGGGGCTGTTCTTAACTACTTTCTTGCCATTGAAGTAGCAGGAGTTGGAACCTGTACCCAGTATACAAGCTATTCCTTTGCCTCTGCCGCACAGAGCTCTTGCAGCACCAAAAAGATCTGTTCCTACCGCTATTTGTGCATTGGGAAATACCGCTTCTAGTGCCTTGCACATATTTCTCGCATTCTTCG
>DASQNW010000401.1:0-4398 GCA_035644775.1 Chitinophagaceae bacterium
CTTTATAAATATTAGCCGCCCACATCAGTATCGAAAACGTTCAGAACTGTTATCTTTATTTATTCTAAAAATCTAAACTATGGGACTACTCACTCCAAAAGGCAAAAAAGACGCGAAAAAAAACAACAGTACTTCTCCAAAGAATAATCAAGGTTCCAAATTCATCAACAATAAAAACATAAAAGCTTCCGGCGGTTTTACTAAAAAGCAGATGCCTGGTAGTGCCAATAGAGGAAGCTAAACCGCGACAGCTCTGTTTTCTTATTGCAGCAATTCTCTGCACGTACGTCAGTAAGGCTTGTGAAACTGCCTGGTTCGGCGTATATTGAAGAGCATGCACCACCCTTTCTCATCGCCAGGTAAATTAATGAGAAGCCTGTTTGCAACACTGTTTCTTCTACTTTGGGTGCCATACGCTTACGCTACTTCAATAGTAATACTCATAACTCCGCATTATATTTTGATGGGTGCTGACAGCAAGCGCATGATCATCGATCAGGAGAACAACACCGCAATCGAATCTGTATGCAAAATCAGGAATGTAGGAACGTACTGCTACGCTTTTGCTGGCTTTGTGGCTTCTCGAGCTACATTGTTTTCGGCTGATGAAATTGTGAGCTTTGAGCTGTCCAGGAGCAACGATTACTCAAAGGCCGTGCAGTCTATTACCAAAAAGATTAAACGGGCGCTGAAAAAAGAATTGTTGTTCCAGAAAACGTTTCACCCGGGTTCGTTTCAGAAACTACTCTTGTCAAAAGAACACTTGCTTGAAGTGGCTGTTCTTAGCGTTCGAAACCAGAAGCCTCATGCACAAATTATAGGCTTTAAGATGGCCAACAAGAAAACTATAGATGTAGAGAGCTATGCAGCCACTTGCCCCGGCGACTGCCCTAAACAAGCAAGGCAAATGTATTTTCTCGGCGAATATTCAGGCATGGAAAACTACCTTTTCCAGAGAGACGCAGCAGCAGATCCTGTGAGCCTGGTGGAGCAACTGATTGTGGCACAGTCCAACACCACTCCAAGTTCCGTAAGCGCTCCTGTTCACATGGTTAAATTCAGTACCTCGGGTGTTGAATGGATCCGGTAATGCCGCTCCTCCTTCACTATTCCATGGCTTTTTTTGGAGAATCTTTTATTTCAACTCTCAAGTATCGAGTCCATGCTGTACTCAATAGGTCGGAACTATAGCTTGGTGAAACTAATGATCGGCCGCTACAGGAAGGGTAAAGGAAAAGGTGCTGCCCATGTCAGGTTTGCTTTCAATACGCAACCGTCCACCATTCTTTGCAAGAAACTCTCGGCACAGCATCAGGCCGAGTCCTGTTCCCGCTTCGCTTGCAGTGCCTTTAGTGCTATAGTATTTGTTTTCATTGATTCTTAGTAAGCCTTCTTCCGTAATTCCCTTACCTGTATCCTGAACAAAGATTTCCACAAAGGACGGATGCTCATGTATCCCAATCCAAATCTTTCCTCCCTCCGGTGTGAACTTGACTGAGTTGCTGATAAGGTTTCGTAGCACAAGATGCACCATATCCCTGTCGCAAGCAGCTACGGCAATCTTATCACATGTTGATTGCAGAAGAATGTTCTTTGATGCAGCCTGCAAATGCATCACCTGCAGAACTTCGTTGATCAAACGCGATACATCTACAGCTTCTATATGTATGCTTTCAAATTCCATCTGGCTTTTTGCCCACTGCAGGAGGTTTTCCATCAGCCCTACCGTGTAATTCAGATCATTCGTCACGTCCGGAATCATCGTCTTTATTTCTTCAGCAGGAATATCGAACTGCTGAATGTTTCTAAATACATTCCGCAAAGCATACATCGGTGCCTTAAGGTCGTGAGAGATAATTGAAAACAATTTGTTTTTAAGCTCGTTAAGTTCAGTTAGCTCCTCTGTTTGCGTCTTTAATAATTCCGAAGCTTTCTCGATCTCTTTTTTCTGCTCCTCTATTTGCAAATTATTTGTGTGAAGGGCCCTGTTTTTTGACAAGATGCTGAATTGATAGCTTGTATTCTCTTTCTTGATCAGGAATAAGCCGTAAAAAATAAAGATCAAAGCGAGACCCTGATTGAAATAGTAATAAGCAAGATCCAGTTGCTCCAGCTGGTATTGATATCGCTTCAACAATACAGAGAGGACAAAATAGCTAATCATAGAAAGGCTTAGCGAGAAAAGCATATAGCCAATGTCCTGAAGAAAAAACACTGAGAGAACTCCATACAATATAAAGTTCAATTCAACACCAAGATTGAACCCATTGAAGTAAATGATACCTGTGATGAATGGGTAAAGAATGAAGTACGATAGCAGCGACAGTTCGTATTGCTGTCGATGGTTTAAATATAATACCAACACGCTTACAAGAGCAGGCAAAGAGGCGATGATCCATGCAAAAGAAGGAAGCTGCTGATGATGCATCAAACCTATTATCGGCCCAATGGTGCCTGAAACGAGTTGCAGAAAATTAAGCTGGTTGAAGATGCCTAGTTTGCGCTTTTCAAATTCGTCAAGTGCGGGATTATGTCCAATGGACCTGATGGTTTCGAAGAGAGAGAATGAACTAGCATTAACAGCATCAATTGATTCTTTTTCAAGGGAAACCGGCTGCCTCAACCTATTGTGCTGAAGGAATTCCATAGTATAGATTCTCTGTAGGTGGATGAACAAAATAGACAATTATCTCCAAATGCTCAACCCACGCAGGTTTGCAGTGCTGCCGCATCGCACAGACGGAGAATCTTACCCCCAACACAGTCAATCCAATATGGAACATTTACATGTTCCTCCTGTACTGACCACCCACTTCGTAAAGTGCATGCGTTATCTGGCCTAACGAGCAGTACTTGACTGTTTCCATGAGTTCCGCAAAAATATTTTCATTAGCTGCCGCCACTTCTTTCAACTTCCTTAAAGCACCTTCACCTTGGTCATTGTTTCGCTGCCAAAAATCCTGAAGGTTCTTTATCTGGAGCTGCTTTTCTTCTGCTGTGGACCGTATCACTTCACCGGGTATAACAGTAGGGCTCCCCTGCTTGCTCAAAAAAGTATTCACGCCAACTAATGGCAGCTCCCCGGTGTGCTTTTGATGCTCATAAAAAAGACTCTCTTCCTGAATTTTATTCCTCTGATACATTCGCTCCATAGCACCCAATACGCCGCCGCGATCTGTAATTCGGTCAAATTCGGCCAGTACGGCTTCTTCAACCAAGTTTGTCAATTCTTCTATCAGAAAAGAACCCTGTATAAAATTCTCTGTTTTTGCGGAGCCTAATTCACGATTAATAATAAGCTGTATTGCCATCGCTCTCCGAACGCTTTCTTCTGTAGGCGTGGTGATCGCCTCATCGAAAGCATTGGTATGAAGTGAATTGCAGTTGTCGTAAATAGCATAGAGCGCCTGCAACGTAGTGCGGATATCGTTGAAGTCTATTTCCTGCGCATGCAACGACCTTCCTGATGTTTGGATGTGGTATTTCAACTTTTGGCTGCGATCATTGCCTTTGTACTTGTGTTTGACAGCTTTCGCCCAAATGCGACGGGCTACCCTGCCGATCACACTGTATTCAGGATCCATACCGTTGGAGAAGAAAAACGAAAGATTTGGTGCAAAATCATCAATCTGCATTCCCCGACTCAAGTAGTATTCAACATAGGTAAAGCCGTTTGCGAGTGTAAATGCTAATTGAGTAATAGGATTAGCACCTGCTTCTGCTATGTGGTAGCCTGAAATGGATACACTATAAAAATTGCGAACGTCATTCGTAATAAAGTATTCCTGCACATCGCCCATAAGCTTCAAGGCAAATTCAGTAGAAAATATGCAGGTGTTCTGTGCCTGGTCTTCCTTAAGAATATCGGCTTGCACCGTTCCACGCACTTGCGCCAAAGCGTGCTTCTTTATCCGCAGATATTCAGCTTCTGGTAACACCTCGTCCCCGGATAGGCCCAGTAATTTTAAGCCAAGACCATTGTGCCCATGCGGCAGCTCTGAAGAAGAGGGATTGTGATATTCGGGTTGTTTTAACGTACCGTACCTTTTTTGTAAAGCAGCTTCAATCAGGCCTTCCTGCTTATTCTCAGCAATCCACTTTTCACATTGCTGATCGATGGCTGCGTTAAGGAAGAAGGCGAGCAGCATAGGTGCCGGCCCGTTGATGGTCATAGACACAGAGGTTTTTGCATCACAAAGATCAAAACCGCTGTACAGTTTTTTGGCGTCATCGATTGTAGCAATACTAACACCGGAATTGCCGATTTTTCCATAAATATCCGGGCGACTGTCAGGATCTTCGCCATAAAGAGTAACGCTATCGAAAGCCGTTGACAATCGCCTTGCTGGCTGGTCAAGCGAAACGTAATGATATCTTCTGTTTGTCCGTTCCGGTCCG
>DASQNW010000402.1:0-5017 GCA_035644775.1 Chitinophagaceae bacterium
GTACGGGAAAGTCCGCGCCGCCTAAAATAGTAAGCGGCGGTACAGAAGTATTTTTTAGTGCACCCGGGGGCTATCCTGGAAATGTCAATTTTCATGATTGGGTTTTGCATGTAAAAAAAATAAATCCCTAATCTAACCATCATTACAACATTATTTTCTTTGAAATCCTTGATGGCTTAAAGGCGTAGTTTTTAAGTACAATTGGCACATGCTATGCGTGCACCACACATTAGAATAGGTTATCCGATTGAATGCCTCTTACTTCAGTTTGAAATCTTTCAAGATAGAAGGTATTTTAGATAGTGTTGACACTTCTATATTGCGGTAGAAAATTTCTGCACCTTCCGACTGAAGCTGGATCCTGCCTGCTTTCAAGGGTTCTTCTGTTCCATTTACAAGCAGGCGGGAGTTAAACAACCTCATGGTTACTTTCCCGTTAATAAGATGTACACTGTTTCCATTGAAACTGATCACCTCAACCGTATTCCATTCGCCGTTTGGTTTCTCGTTGTCGGGATGCCTGGCACATCGCGGCCCTGCAATGGTTCCATTGCCAAAAGTGATTAATGCACTATCCGGATTATACTGGTAGATACCTTCGCTTTTCCCGGAAGGAATATCAATCCTTGTATTACCTATGGGCCAAAAATCCCCGCAGTCGCCCTCCTGAATCTGGCATTCCTGAGATGTCATCCAGGTTCCCGGGTGTTGTTCAGGTTGTCCTACAGAATAATATAGCAAGCCGGCATCACGCTTCTCATTCAATCGTGGCGCCCATTTCTGATGACCCCACTTAAATTGTAGTTTTACATGTAAGTTTGAAAAACTTTCATTGCTGACGATATAGCCAAAAATTTGACCTGAAACCCGGATGGCAGGAGCGCCGTCTTCCTCTACAACAGCAAAAACCTTGAGCGGATCGTTATTCAGCCCCAGGCGTTTGATGTATTCGCCGGTACTGTCTTTCTCCAATCCTGGAATGTTGATTGATGAAAGTGGCCTGTTAAGATGTGAATCCCAGCCTGACAAATCTTTTCCATTAAATAATGATTTCCATTTTTTTCTCTTCGCCTCGATTGCATGAATTTCTTTGCTCTTATGTGATGTCAAAGGAGCAGCAGCCGAAATAATTATTGCTGCTGGCAACAGCAACAAAAACAATCTTTTCTTTGAATTGAAATTTTTATGTAAGCGCATGGCAATCGCATTTTGAATTAAATAGTTAACCCATGCATAAGGTACTTACATTATAGCCACTCTTAACCCTGCTGGTTTCATATAAGCCATTCCATTCTAAACTACTTACAACTTATGCATCTTTTTAAATTGATAAGGGGTTTGCTTTACAATTTTTTTAAACTGCTTATTGAAGTTAGCCATGTTGTTGAAACCGCTTTCGGCACATACATAGCTCACGCTGAAATCATCTTTCATTAATTGTTTGCAGGCGTGGCTTACCCGGATTTCATTTACAAAATGGGAAAAGTTTTTCTTTGTCCGGTTCTTAAAATACCTGCAAAATCCAGATTGGCTCATCACAGCTATTTTTGCCACATCGTTAACATGTATATCTTCCTGAAGATGATCCAGCACATAGCTGAATACTTTTTGCAGGCGGTCACTCTCCTTTTCGCTTTGACTGACTGCCTCCGGGCTTGACAGCAGTGCGTATTCCGGTGAATCACTCAGAATTTTCAGCAGAGCTAATAAGCAAATCAGCCGGTCGATGCCCGACAGTGATAGCATCTCCTCCATTTTTTGCGCTGCTGCTGTCCGTGTGTTACCTGAAAAATGCAATCCCATTTTCGCTTTTGCAAATAACAACCCGATCTTTTGCATTTCAGGAATTTGCAAAAATCCCTTGCCTATAAATTCTTCTTTAAAATGAATTACAATTGAACCCCCCTCTTCATCTTGTTTCTCCTTCCTATACCAATGCGGAAGATTTGGACCTAAAAAATCCAATTCGCCTTCGCAATAATCTGAAACATGGTTCCCAACAAATCTTTTACCGTTTCCCTTTATCATAAGTACCAATTCATACTCAGGATGGTAGTGCCAACCTGTTTCAAAATAAGGGGTTAGAAACTTGTCAGCTACAAAAGAAGATTGTTCAGATAAAGGCAGTTTTTGAATATGCGGTTTCATTACTCTATAGAGATGTAAAGTTAATATAGCAATTTTTTCAATGCCCTGGTGAAACCAGATTAAATTGTTTTCATATTATCAATTTGCATATTATACTGTTCTCCTTCTAATATCATGTTGGCTTACAAAAATGGATTAAAAATTCCAAGCTGTAATAGCAAGCGCGCATGTTGATTGGTTTTTAAGTTGTTAACTTAGCCTTACTTGAACATGCATTTAGATACACCAATAGTTATCCTGATACTTTACTTAATTTATCCTTTTTATAATCAGAAATTGGCGTCTGGCTTTTATACAAACATTAAATAATGCTATGAAATATTTGCTGTCCCTTGCTTTTCTTTCTTTCATTGTTATATCCTGTAACATGTCTAAAAAAGCTACCACCAAATTTCATCGTGAGATTCCTTACCCTAAGAGTGACTTGATAAAAGCTCTTGAATGGACATCAGAACCGTACCGGTATCCTGGGTCCGGCTCGGATATGCATTGGTGGACGTGGGGAATAGATGATGCAATCTATGTTCTGGATGATGACGGGAAAAACTTTGGAGGCCCTTCCAATTACGCCCATGTGCTGAAGGTAACCGGCATACCTCCTAATCATAAAGTAGAAACGGTAACTGACTTCATGGAAATACCATTTCGTAAAATGATGCCGAAGGATAAATTGTTACATAGGTATGTAGACGGGATTATCGCGGTGGATACGCTGCTGTATGTTTCTATTTACGATTATGACTGGAACCTCCCTCGACTTATGCCATATTTTGATTCGATCAGGCCACGGTTGGAAAACTTTGATCCATTTAAAGGTGCTCCAGAACCCATGTTGAGCCATATGTTTTTTACTTCCGCGTATTCAAAAAACTATGGTATAGCAGGCATTATAAAATCAAACGACATGGGGAAAACGTGGACGAATGTTCCAGACGCAACTACACCACGGTTTCTTGGACCAAAGTTCGCCGGACTTACTTTTTTAAATTTCGGGCCCGGATACGGCGATGTACCGGAACATCTATCACCATTTGTGTATGCGATGTCTAATGACGGCAGCTGGGAAACGGGAGATCATGTTTTTATGGCCCGGGTGCATAAAGACAGTATAACAAACCGGGAAGCATGGCAGTTCTTATCAGGTATAAATAATAATATCCCCATCTGGTCTAAATCCGAAGAGGAGAGCTACCCGATTTTTACCGATCCGGGACACACGGCCCACCCTACTATTTCTTATAATAATACTTTAAAACGCTATATCCTCGGAATGTATAGTGATGTATTTCCTCACCGGGAAGATGCTTCAAATGAAGACTGGGCGAAATGGGATAAAGAGTCTGAAATGCAGCTTTATGAAAGCGAAAATCCATGGGGACCATGGAAGATATTTCATAATGAAAAACCATGGGGAGGCGCCAGGCATTCAGCTTACTTGCCTCAAATTCCAAATAAGTGGTGGAGTAAAGATGGTTTATCGGGGACAATAATGTTTGCCGGAGATTATACTGCAGTCCACAAGCACCATGATTATTATGGTTTTATGACTCAATCTTTTAAACTGAAACTTAAGTAAACTGCTTTTCCAAAGATTCCAGAAGTCTATATTAGCAAAGCACTAGCGGCAGAGGACATAACGTTAAAATGCCGTATTGTTCCGCCCATTCGGCAAATCATGTTAAAATTGTTTCTTTTTTTGTTGAAATAGTTTTAGAGTGTTAGCTCTTCGTGGGTCATTTTTGTTGTTTACCAACTATAACGATTATGCCAAACATCAGTTTAACACCAGAGCAAAAATCGCAGTACGACAAAGACGGATACATTATTATTCCGGAATTTTTTAATCCAGAACAAGTAGCACTACTGTACGAACTAGCCACACAGGATGTGGTAATGCGCTCCAACGCTTTTGACCTTACTGACCAATCTGGAAAAAGCACGAAACTTACGCTTTGGTTTACTCCCGGTGATGATACGTATGGCCTGCTGGTACGCAGCCAAAGTATGGTAAATGCGGTTCAAACCTTATTAGGTGAAGGTGAAGTGTGCCATTTTCATTCTAAATTGATGCAGAAGGAACCTAAAGTAGGTGGTGCCTGGGAATGGCACCAGGATTATGGCTATTGGTACAAAAATGGTTTTTTATATCCTGATGCAATGGTCAGCGTAATGGTAGCTTTAACAGAAGCTACTGTAGAAAATGGTTGCTTGCAAGTGTTGAAAGGCTCGCATAAAATGGGGCGTTTCGAGCATCTCTTTGCCGGCGAGCAACAAGGTGCTGATATGCCGTTTGTAGAAGAAGCCTTAAAAACGTGTGAGCGGGTACACGTGGAGCTTAAACCAGGTGATGTATTGTTCTTTCATAGCAACCTGCTGCACATGTCCGATGCAAACCTTTCTGATAAGCCCAGGTGGTCACTCATTTCTGCATACAACATGAGCTACAATAAACCTTTCCGCGAAAAAAATAAGTCGTGCATTACACCAGTAAGTACTGTGCCAGATGATGCTATCCTTCAATCAAGCCACCAGGGTCTTTCTTCAGGAACAGACTTTTTAAGAAAAGAAGATGAGATAACACTGAAAGAAGCATAAACTTCTTAAATACAACGAAACAACAACGTCCGGAATGTAGGTTCCGGGCCTACGCCAGCGATTGCTTTTATGAAACTCAATTACCTTCCCCGCCTGCCTGTCAGGAAAGACATGCGACTGGGCTGCATCGGCTCAGGCTTTATTATGGCCGATTGCCAGCTTGTAGCATATAGGCAAAACGGCTTTAATCCTGTTGCTATCAGCGGCAGAACAAAGGCCAACACCCAAAAAGTTGCCGAGCGTCACAACATCCCTAGGGTTTACGATACCTACC
>DASQNW010000403.1:0-1969 GCA_035644775.1 Chitinophagaceae bacterium
AAACGTAAGGTTGCGATGCCCTAAGTGGAGCATCGCCCACTTATACTTTGGAGTTATACCAAACTGAAGGTTAGGTTTGCTAAAGCTGCTTTGAAACTTATTGATGGAAAATGCAAAAGGCAGGTCAAGCGTTTCCATAATTTTTGCATTCACGTTGCCATGGATGTTCCAGCTAAAGGGATTGCTGCGGTTCTCAATTCCTTTCACGCTGTATATAGTGGTATTCGCTCCAATGGAACCATTCCAATCAAATGGTTTTGCTTTGGGTAATTTCTCAATGTCAATTACCTGTGCATTACCCTGGTTTATTACAGTTAGTATAAGCACTGCAAGGCATAACTTCTTCATATATTTTTATTGTAGTATTGTAAGATTTATTGAGCCGGCTTTAGCACTTTATTCAACATCGTTGTGTCACTCACTTGTACTGTTTTCTATCGGGCAGCAAGAAAAACATGAATGATTAAAACAGGGATGGTATTCCAAGTAATATTACGTACAGGCTAAAAGCCAATCATCAGTCTTCCGTTATTCTTGCTGCTATACTCATTATGAAGCTTCAATGTCTACTACTTCAGTTAAAGCAGATTCAGCCCCGTTGGCATAAATTACTTTGATAGCATAGCGGTATTTTCCACGTATCAGAGCTTCTTCAAAACTTCTTTTATCGCCTTTTAATTTTTTATAGGCTTTCAACTGCCCGTCTTCCCCTGCTTTAAATAGCACCAGCTCATAATCACCTTTATCAGAAAAATGCCATTGAAGTTTTGCTTTCCTGCCGGCATTGTCCCATTGTGCTGTAAACCTTTCAACACCAGGTTTATTACCAGCTTCAGCCACCGTAACCGCCAGTGCACCTGAAGGAGTGACATACCCCGCATCATCATAAGCCCTTACTTCGTACTTATAAGATGCGCCTTCCGCGGCAGTTGTATCAATAAAAGTTTGTGTTGTATTATCCCTGTATTCCAGCAAAAGCTTTTCTTCTTTGGAATTATGTTCTGCTTTTCTGTAAAGGCTATGCTTAACAATGTCGGTACTGCTGCTATTTACCCATCTTAACGACACTTTCCCGTTCTCAACAGCATAACCCGTAATTACCGGTGCAGAAGGTGGGATCACGTCTGGTCTTTTAACGGTAAGTATCTCTGAATAATCTGACGCATTGTTGTTGTAATCAACAGCAGTGATCTTGTAATAAACCTCCTCGGTTAATGAACGCATGTTGACACTATCCACCCATGCCGAATCTCTTGTTGGTGAGCTGGTGATTTGCCTGTAAACATTATTCTTTCTATTTGCAACATACACCTGGTAACCTAAAAGGTCATTGTCACTACCAAATTTCCAGTTCAACTTAACAGCACCGCTTGAGTCAATACGGCCCGTTAACCCTTTGGGTTGTAGCGGTGCCACTGAATCATAAATACTTGCCATTACAGAAAACGTACTACTCATATTATTTGCAGTATCAACAGAATACACTGCATAGAAAGGTTCCTGGGGAGAGGGCTTTGTATCAATGAAATGGCGTTCAGCAACCTGGATGGTCTTTTCATTGATAGCTATAAACGGACCTTCTAATTTGTGTGATCGTGCTACTGTAAATCCTTTCAAATCTTTTGATTGAACCGGTAGTTCCCAACTCACCATTATTTTGCTTCTGTCACCCGTTGCCCTTGTATTTAATGGCGGAGCAGCAGGTGTTTTATCTCTGCCCATACCCTTAACTACTATCGAAGGATTACTGTTATCAACCCATGGCGTAATGCCAACTATGCGGTATTGATAAGGGATATAATTTTTAACTGAATCAGTATAAGAAAGCACTTCTGTTTGCTCAGCCAACGAGGTAAAGGGTAAGGCATTTATTTTAGAAAAAGTCTTTCCTCCATCGCTGCTGCGTTCAATATTATAAGCTGTAAAAAGCTCCTTGTTGGTGGTGTTGTTCCAGGTTATTTTTATAAAG
>DASQNW010000404.1:0-6115 GCA_035644775.1 Chitinophagaceae bacterium
CATAAACCTCCGCCTGCGAAGCTTTGCCCCGGCTGCAGGTGAAAATAATACCCCGCGAAAACAGATTTCTTGCCCCCCCTTTTTATACTTGCGCCAAAGTTGGTCTTGTAGGGCTGCTTGTCTTTTGAAAAACGAATGTCACGATTGACGCGAAACAGGCAATCCCTGGCCGTGGTACCAGTGATGGTCGTGTCTTTTCGTTGCACATCATCTATGACCAGTTGAATGAAATTCTGAAAATCTATTTTGGCAGCCTCATATTCACCTCTATGGCTGTCAAACCAGGTCCTGTTATTGTTCTTTTCTAAACCGGAGAGAAAACGTAGCGTTTGTGGTTCCAACATGAGCATCAAGTTACAATAGAGAAGCACGTTAATGTACCCGGGCGGGAGAAGAACAGCAAAGTCAGGTGATCCGTCCCCAGTTCTCACCGCTTTTTATTCGATACATCGTCATTTCACTCACGGAATATTTTTCTGCAAGCTGTTTAATGGTCACCTTCCGTTGTTCGTTGTTAAGAAGCTGCTTTATGCGGCGAACGTCCAACGCAGTAAGCTTTAATCCCACTTTTCTATTTGCCTGCCTCTGTTTATACGCGATTTTTGCAGGGCTTTTTTGCTGATGCGTGATCATCTCCTGCAGTGTAGCCCACCTCAGGTTTTTTACGGAATTATCCAGTTTGTCGTGATTCTTATGGATAACAAACTTGTGTTTGGCGGTGACCCTCTTCAAGAATAGCTTAGCTATTTCTCTGTGAATGTACAACGTGCCTTTGTTGCCGGGCCTGTGTAAGTTCAGGGTCTTGTAGCCAGTTGTGAGAGATCCGTTTAAAATTTTACCGGAAGAAAAAATATCGTCTTTGTAGCTGGCCACACGCCCCGCAGATGAAACGGCATACTGGTTGCGCATGTTTTTACTCCCGGTGAATTGTAGCTGTTTCCACACTTCGCCTGGTATTTTCTTAATCATACTCCACAAAATTTTCAAGAAATGCGCACCTCGGGCCACTTAGTAGGAGGCGTATACATGTCTAAAAAATTCGTGCCTAAGAGCTTTGCTGTGTTCCTATCATTTCCAGAAAATCCTCCTCGGAAATGATTTTCACGCTGTTGATCTTCTTTGCTTTTTCCAGTTTGCTACCCGCATCTTCACCTACCACCAGGAAGTTGAGCTTGCTGCTCACGCTGCTTAAAATTTGCCCCCCGTTTTTCTCGACCAACTCCTCGGCCTCACTTCTTTTCAGTCGCACCAGGCTGCCTGTAAATAAGAAGCTGGTGCCCTGCAGATTTCCGCTGGCAGAAAACTGCTTGTTGTCGTTCTTTAAGTTTAGCCCCAGGTTCTCTAGTTCATTGATGATGGTAATATTATCGCCGTTGCTAAAAAACTGGACAATGCTACTTGCCACCTTAGGTCCAACATCTTCCAGTCGTTGCAAAGCTTCTTCGTCAAAATGCTGCAATTGCAGCAGGTGATTTACTGCATTGGCTAGTGTTTTAGCCATGGTTTCGCCAACAAATCGAACACCCAATGCAAACAGCAACCGGTGCAGTGGCTGTTTTTTAGAATTATCTATTGCAGTTCGCAGGTTGTCTATCGACTTTTTCCCAAAACCCTCGAGCTTTGATAGTGCCGAATAGTCAAGTTGATAGATTTGGGGAATAGAACGCAATAAGCCCAGATCGTAAAACCTCCGGATGTTGGCCTCTCCCAAACCCCTTATGTCCATCGCATCTTTGCTGGCGAAATGCATGAGCCGTTCCAGCACTTGTGCCGGGCAATTGATGTTGGTGCAGCGCCACGCAGCCTCCTCTTCAGCACGGTATAGTTCGTCGCCACATGCGGGGCAATGGGTTGGAAAAACAATTTGCATTTCCGAACCAGTCCTCAGCTCACTCAATGACTTCACGATGTAAGGTATCACGTCGCCTGCCCGCTCCACCAGCACCATGTCCCCGACACGGAGATCTTTTTCCCTGATATTGTCTTCATTAAAAAGCGATACTGATGTTACTGTTACGCCACCAATAGCAACAGGTTCAAGTTTGGCGACTGGGCCAATGTTGCCTGTTCGGCCTACCTGGTACTCCACACGCAGCAGCCTGGAAGTTGCCTGTCGGGCTTTGAATTTGTATGCTATTGCCCAACGGGGATGGTGCGAGGTCATTCCCATCTTGTCCTGAAGTGTAAAGTCATTTACCTTAATCACCATTCCATCTATCTCATACGGGAGACCATCTCGTTGTTCTTCAAATAAATTGCAATAATCTAAAACAGCGTGGATGCCGCTAAATACCTTTTTTTCCTTGTTAGGGCTCCTGAACCCGAGGTTCCACAGCAGTTCCAGGGATTGTGAATGGGTTTTAAGCTCCTGTGCTTTATCAACAAGCGAGTAGTAACTTATGTGGTAGGTGAATGCCTCCAGTTTTCTCCTCCGCACTTCCAAAGGATCTTTTATGCGCAAAGTGCCAGCAGCAGCATTTCGGGGATTGGCCAATGGCGGAATGCCCTGCGTCGTAAGCTGCTCATTGAATTTCTGAAAGTTGTTTTTGTTAATCAATACTTCGCCCCGTATCTCAACTGTGCGTAGTCCGTAATCCGAAAAGCGTGCAGACAGCGGAATAGTTCTTATCTGCCGTATGTTGGGTGTGATGTCGTCGCCGGCAACTCCGTCTCCCCGGGTAGCACCTCGCACCAGCACATCATTTTCGTAGACCAGTGAAATACTTGCACCGTCGAACTTTGGCTCTACACAATATTCAACAAGCTCCAGGCCGGTAGCCTCTCTCACTTTCCGGTCAAAATCGAGCAGATCTTCACTATTATAGGAATTGTCAAGCGATAGCATTGGTACCAGGTGCTGTACATTCGGAAAGTCCTTCGTGAGACCTTTACCAACACGCTGTGTGGGAGAGTCCGCGACAATAAGATCGGGGTTTTCGTTTTCCAGAGCTTCTAATTGCTTATAGAGAATATCGTATTCAACGTCTGCAATCAGCGGCTCATTCAGAATATAGTATCGATATTCATGAAATTGCAGCACCTGGCGCAACAACGCCACGTCCTTTGAAGTGACTTCGCCGCCTTTGCTTCTCTTCAATAAGCTGGTTGTGTCGCTCTGTAATTGTTGGATCTTACTCGTCATTCTTAAATATAGAAAAGAACTTGTAATTGGCGGCTGGCGCGATCCCGTCCAACTACTACTAGGTTCCAGCGGACAAAATAAGATAACAATAGGACAATCTTGGTTTAGTTGAAACTCAACGCTCGCCCTATTTTTGTACTCCTTGTAAAGAACGTTTTGGATTTTTTATAGTTTTCGTACTTCATAATGCCCGACCAAGTACAGTTGAAGAATGCAGCCATTGAAAAGAGCAGTCATATTGAATACTTCAATATAGCTGTGTCTGTGGACTGTGTAATTTTTGGCTACCAGGAAAAACAATTAAAGGTGCTCCTGATAAAATCTGACCTGCAAGAGTTTGAAGGAATGTGGTCGTTGATCGGTGATCTGGTAAAGCCAAATGAAGATATTGAACATGCGTCGTATCGTGTATTGAAGCAGAGGACAGGATTAGAAGACGTGTACCTTGAACAAGTGTATGCATTTGGCGGTGTTCATCGTCATCCATCCGGTCGGGTAGTAACAATTGCGTACTATGCACTTGTTAATGTGAATTGTCACAGACTAAAGCTGGCAGATTACCACCTGCACTGGTATCCCGTAAAAGAGCTTGCAGAAATGGCTTTCGATCATAAAGCTATTCTTTACACCTGCCTGAAAAGGCTCCAGGTAAGAATTATGGAAGAACCTATCGTATTCAACCTCTTGCCCGAAAAATTTTCTTTACGGGCTTTACAGGATGTATATGAGGCCATTCTCGGAACAGAACTCGACCGCCGCAATTTTCGGAAGCGTATCAACTTGAAAAACTGGCTTGTAGACCTAGACCAGATGGAAGCAGATGTGCTCCACAGGCCTGGCAAGCTCTACTCTCTTGACCCCCAGCTTAACAATTATGGCAAAAAACAAATTGCCCCGCACACGGCAGTTCTTCCGGAATGAACCTCAGATAGAAAACTTGCTGTGTTGGTCAATGAATCTTCATTTCAAATAACTCAATTACAGATGTGGCTACAGTTGTCTTACGGATGGCAATAGATATGTAAAGCCTGCACTCTTCAGTGTACATCTTTTTGCCTGGAGATGATAAAATCTATTATGTCATTTAAACTATGGCTGATGCGGCTGATAGCGTCTTCTATATCTTCCCTGCTTACCTGGGCTGCAAACGACGGCGTTTTGAGCTTCTTGAGCACCGATTTAGTATCGATGCCTTCGTACAGGTTCGGACGCACAAGAGCAGCGGCGTGAATAAATCCTGAAAGTTCGTCCAGCACATAAATCATTTTGTCCATGGTGGTTTTTGGCTCCACCCCAAAATGTCGCGGCCCATGCGACGCAATGCATTGCATGATAGCAGGGTCGATGTTCCTGGCTTCCAATTCTTCAATGATCATTCTACAGTGTTCTTGGGGATACTTCTCCCAGTCAGCATCATGAAGTAAGCCAGCCAGCCACCACTTGTGCGCTTCAGATTCATCAAGAGCCTCCTTCTCTAATGCCCATGTTTTCATCAGAGCAGCAACTTGTTTCATATGCAAACGAAGCTTTTCGTTAGAAACCCACCTCTCCAACAAATTAGTTGCTTCTTCTTCGGTAAGCACATTTCCCACATTAGTCGAACTCCCGAAACTGTTTCTATTTAATGGCCTAATGGAATCTGACATGTCATAGATTTTAAAACAGCAGAATTGTTATTGATAACCAATAGGTTGTGAATGGCTCATAAAAAAAACTCACATCTTCTTCACTGTCAACAATGCATTTACTATATCTTTGCGCCTCATTTTTAACAAGGCTGTCGGGATGGCGATAGCAACAGATAGAAAGTTTATACCTGCAAAAAATTATTTATGAGCAAATTACATTTTGTAACCAAACATGCAAATGCGGCTACCGTGCAACGTAACTGGTACGTTGTGGATGGTACCAATCAAACCGTAGGACGTATGTGTGCCCGAATAGCAGCTGTTTTACGCGGCAAGAACAAGGCATACTATACTCCTCACGTAGATTGTGGCGATTTCGTAATCGTTACTAATGCCGAGAAAATCAAATTCACCGGCAACAAGCTGGAAGAGAAAATTTACGATCGTTATTCAGGCTACCCTGGAGGAAGAAAAGAAGAAGTAGCTAAGGACCTGTTGAAACGTCGTCCCGAAGTTATCATCGAAAGAGCCGTTAAAGGTATGCTGCCTAAAAATCGTTTAGGTCGTAAAATGTACAAGAAACTGTTTGTTTATGTTGGTGATCAGCATCCGCATGTAGCACAACAACCTAAAGAACTTAAATTCTAACTTAAATCTTCCTAAGAGATATATGGAAAAGCAGAAAAATGGTGTTGGTCGTCGAAAAGAAGCAGTAACCAGAGTTTTTCTTTCGAAAGGCTCCGGCGCAATCACCGTAAACGATAAAGATTACAAAGTCTATTTTCCCCTTGTATACCTGCAAAACCAGGTAGAACGCCCGTTAAAGACCATTGACGCTGCCGACAAGTTTGATGTAAAGATCAACGCAACTGGCGGCGGTGTAAAGGGGCAGGCGGAAGCTGCCATGCTGGGCATTGCACGCGTACTTACCGAATTGAACCCGGAGTTTCGTCCTGCTTTAAAAGCTGCAGGGCTTTTGAAACGTGATCCCCGTTCTGTAGAACGTAAGAAGTTCGGAAAGAAGAAAGCCCGCAGAAGCTTCCAGTTCAGCAAGAGATAAGTTCATTATAATTAATTAACTCAAATTGCTCTTCAACCGCTGTTTAAGAGTTTGAAGAGGCCTCAAATTATGGAACAAAACACTTCATTGCAACAGCAACTCCTCGATGCAGGTGTGCACTTCGGTCACTTAAAAAAGAAGTGGAACCCAAAGATGTTGCCTTACATTTTTGCAGAAAAGAAAGGCATTCACATCATTGATTTAAACAAAACAACAGAGGCTTTACAGGAAACTGCTGCTGCTCTAAAACAGATCGCTCGTAGTGGAAAAAAAGTACTCTTTGTA
>DASQNW010000405.1:0-2088 GCA_035644775.1 Chitinophagaceae bacterium
CAGGCCTTTTGATGAAACTGAAGCAGGCGGTCACGGCCCTCAAGTTTAGCGTAAATGGTGAGTCGTTCTGCTTCGTTCAAGGGATCGTCGTGGTGTGCAGAGGTGATAGAAGACCCCGCAACAGAGTATCTGTATGTTTCACCCGCGCTCAATTTTTTGCTAAACTTCATCAAGTGCATGTTGTTGTCCCACATTTCATGGATCACCCTGGGTTCATTGCCATGTTGCTCCGTAAATAGAAAGGTATTGCTTGCACACATCAACAATTTTCCGGTAGGACTTTTTGCTGAAGAAGTCAATAAACTGATAGCTACGTGTGGCCTGTCAATTTCGTTATAATAATTCTGAACATCACGCAAGGCATCCGGTGCTTCCATCACACTACTCGCAATGATGCTGATCGGTTTTTTTGCTGTTACCGATACGTCCATAAAAACAGTGAATGGTAAGTGACGTAATGCATAGTACGTGTAGCTAATAACAGCTTTATCCTCATAGTTGAAGGATGTGGTAAACTTCGCCTGCCGCATGTTTAATTGTTGTTGAAAGTTTGACGTAGCTTTCGCGTCCATCCTCTTTCCGTCAATCTCCAACAACATATTCAACAGGTTGAAGCTCCTGAGAAAATTACTTACTCTGCCACGGCCATATTGGTCATAGGCACCGGCTAATACTACATCTTTTACTTTCAACGGTTCAGGAGACGAAACGATGCCAATCATTCCATTTGCCACAGTAATGCCGTAGTAGGTGGATGGATCGATGTTTTCAGCTTTAATCAGCCACGGATCTGGTGATTGTGAATGACAGAAGAAACCAAATGTGACAAACCAGATAGAAAAGAAAGCAAATTTTTCTTTCATGATAATCTTGTTGAATGAGCTATGCTAATTTACTTCAAACGTTTTTTGGTTAATCGCATCTGCACTGCTTCAAACAATTTAGAACTTATTTGCTTGGTTAAGTATTAATTTGCATTTCTGCTTAAGAGTGCCTGAATATGAAAAAATGGCTGGTTGTTTTGCTTTCGCTTTTTGTTTTGTTTATTGCCTGTGTTTATTTCATCGTTCCCAATCCAAAACAAATAACAAAGACAGCTTTGATCAGATGCAGCCCCGAAGCTGCTTACAGGTACCTGCTCACCGATACTGGTTGGAACAATATTTGGCCGGTGCAAAGCAGCCATTCATCTTCTGCTTCTTTGGTTTATGACAGCAATGTTTATAAAGTGGAGCAGAAAACTTTCGAAGGCTTTATTATATCCGTCAGAGGTTTGGTAAATACCGAAACTTATCTGAAAGTATTGTCCTTGCGCAATGATTCTGTAGGTCTGGAGTGGAAGGCTGAAGTTGCCACGTCTGCTAATCCGTTTCGGCGCCTGGCGATGAATGCCCGTGCCAACACACTCTCAGCTGATATGTCTGCCATATTGCGCCAGTTTAAAACCTTTTTTGAGCAGCCAAAGAACATTTATGGGATTGATGTAAAACAGCAGAAGGTTAGAGACTCCATATTAATGACGATAAAACAAGTATCCGATCAGTATCCAACCACTGACGTAATTTACAGGCTCATTGGCTATTTGAGAACCCACATCGAGAAAAATACCGGAAAGGAAACCAATTACCCTATGCTGCATATAGACTCAGTGGGTCACCAATATACCGTGATGGTAGGTATACCCGTGAACAAAGTTTTGAATGAATCTGGTGATATTGTTTTGAAAAGAATGGTGCTTGGAAATATTCTTGAAGCAGAAGTGCAAGGCGGTACATTTCGTGTAAACCAGGCTGCCAAACAGTTGGAGCATTATGTAAGTGACTATAAATATTCTTCACCAGCCATTCCTTTCCAGCAGCTGGTTACAAATCGTTTGCAAGAGCCTGATAGTAGCAGGTGGATTACCCGGCTGTACTATCCAGTTTTTTAGCAATAGGCGAGGATTGTAGATTTACCTACGTTGTTCAGGATTCATTTTGATTAACAAAGCACTATCGTTGTTACGTGCCAGCACCATTGCTTCTCCAGTTTTTAGCTTGATTTTTTTGAT
Organism: Chitinophagaceae bacterium; assembly: GCA_035644775.1. Classification (GTDB taxonomy): domain Bacteria; phylum Bacteroidota; class Bacteroidia; order Chitinophagales; family Chitinophagaceae; genus Flavisolibacter. The sequence goes on from DASQNW010000405.1 coordinate 2,051, forward strand.
GCGGCGTATTTGCCCTTTGACGTTGATGCCGTTCAGGT
>DASQNW010000406.1:0-7072 GCA_035644775.1 Chitinophagaceae bacterium
CTTTAGTTTTCTTTGGGAATCAAGAACGCAGTCAGGCACAGAGGATTTGCAATAGGCAGTGTATGGTAGCCTTTTGTTCTGGTGACTAAGCCTTTACCACATAACTAAGCATGAGACAATAAAGTAATTGAGCAATCTAAATATGAATGACAGTCTACACTTATCCAGCTTGTTTTAAGGTAATTAAGGAATTTTTTGTATTCAGCGATTTAATGACTCTTAATAGTCGTTGACCATGGAGAATTGCTTTATCTTCCAAAGTCGCTTCATTGACACCTGGGGTGCTTGCCATTTCATAGCTGTAAACTGGTAACAGGTACTGCATGCCGCAGTAGCTTGCAAAAAGCTCCAGTGGGCGAAGGAACGTTTCAACGGTATAAAGATGTTGCCCTTGCGCACTGTACGCTTCGCTGCTACCACCAAGGGTGATGGAAAGAAGCAGTTTTTTGTTCTTTAGTTGATCGCCTCCTGTACCAAAAGCAAAACCATAGGAGAAAACTCTTTCCATCCATGCTTTCATATGAGATGGCATTCCATACCAGATAAAAGGAAACTGAAAAACAATTAAGTCTGCTGCTTTCAATCTGCTTTGCTCTTCCTCCACATTTATCTTACCGTCGGGGTAATTATTCATGATGTCACAGATGGCAACTCCCGGCGTGTTGATTATAGTTTCTAATATCAGGCGGTTGGCTGTTGATTGACTAAGCCTCGGATGACCAGAAATTATGAGTGTATTTTTCATTGGTAAATGTTTACATGGTCAAAAAATGGTTGTTTTATTTTTGCCTTTCTACTTAGCATAGCATCAACGGAATAAGAGCCAGAACCACTAGCTAGGATGGCTATTGATATACCAATTGCCAGAAGATGGAACTCAAAGCCTTCACCTTTTTGATCTCCCATCCAATTCATAAAAAATCCATACTGCCAGTGATTAGTAGCCACCATGCCGATAAAGAGTATTGTCATAGCGAAAGCGAAAAATCGTCCCATAAACCCAAACAGAATAAAAAGGGCGCCAAAGAATTGCAATAGAATAACGGCGAAGCCTACAATCCAGGGTAGTTTTTCCATTTGCGTGAAATAAGCCATGGAGCCTGAAAAGCCAAAGCCTCCAAACCAGCCTAGGAATAACTGACATCCATGAGGAAACGTAACTAATGCCAATGCAATGCGCAAGATGATCCCGGTTAGATGCTCATTTGTTGTGTAAAGATTTGATAGCTGCTTCATAAAAAATGTTTTATTGTAACGCAAAAGTGAAAAGATGGAGAGGCGAAAAAAATGAACTAGTTCAACTTCTTCGAAGCAGCACTTTTTTAGAAAACGTGAAGTGATAGCCAAGCGATAAATCTTGAACCAGTTCATTTTAATACGTGAATAATCATGACAGCTTTGCTATCCTAAATTGATTCAAATGAAACAGACATTATTGGTTGCTTTCTCCTTGTTCCTGATAGGTCACTTGCGAGCGCAAGTAGGACCTACTGAGTTTATGGCAGGGGATAAATACTTGCATTATCAACACTCATTTGGCCAACAACTAAAACCAGCTTCAAGATTTGGATGGCAGCATATTGCCACTCTTATTAAAAGGTATAATACAGATACCGAAAAGAAGGGAATGCCCGATGAACTAATGAACCAAGCTTATATAACAGCAAGAATCAACAACTTGCTTTCCCTAAAGGGTGGCGTGTTTTATACGAATGTAGGTGGCTACCAACCCACTTTAGGCTTGCAGCTTTTTATGCATAAGAAAGACTGGATTATTGTTGTAGCGCCTCGCACTGATATTGTTAAAAACGGCTCTTACGAAGTATTTGCAATGGTAGAATTTTCACCTTCTAGCTCAAAGAGTACAAGGCTTTATACGAGATTGCAGGCTATGAGCAACGCAAACAAGGAATACCATAATAGAAGCTATCAAATGATAAGAGTAGGGCTGGATGTAAAAGGGTTTCGGATAGGTGGTGGATTAACGCTGGATGAATATGGTACCTCTGACAAGATACACTATAATACAGGCGTTTTTATAAGGAGGATGCTTTAAGAGACCTTTTTTTCTCTTTGTTTCTCTCATGTACCCTTTTCTTTATTTTACTTAAAAACTCAGCCGACATACCCAAATAGGAGGCAATATGCTTTTGAGAGATTTGTTGATTAAGCAGCGGATACCTTTCGCTAAAAACCAGATACCGTTGTTCTGCATCCATGCTCATATTATGAAGTATTCGGTACTGAAACGATGCATAAGCTTTCTGAACCAATAGTCGAAATAAGCGTTCAAAAACAGGTGCTTTCTGATACAGGGCTTGAAGATTGTCGTACGAAAATGCTAGAATATTGGTAGGTTCCAATGCTTCTGAATAAAGCATTCCGTTTGTTTGAGTGATAAAGCTAGGAAAATCCCCGGTCCACCAGCCCCGAATCCCTAATTGAATTATATGCTCCTGCCCATCCGTATTGATGTAAAAAACCCGAACACTGCCCGATTCGATAAAGTGGGTAAAGCGGTTTACCTCGCCTTCCTTGTTTATAAACTGTCCCTTTTTAAACGCTTTTTCCGTTATCAATGAACAGGCAATTTGCCACTCATCCTCGGTTATTGGGACATAGTTCCTGAAATTGGATAGCAGCAGTTCATAATCCATAAACTAAAAATAATGAAAGAATACCAGATCAGTATCTATGGACTATGCTTATATCCTGACTTATTGGAGCAAATAGGACGGTGGCAAAGTGTGAAATTAAGCGCTTGTAAATAGTTGATTATCTGGATTCCGAAAGAAGAAAAGTTTCAAACCGAATCATAATCGTATCTAAAGCATTTAAATAACTTCCAATCGATCGCCGTCAGAGTCGAGCGCTTCAAAATTATGAGAACCATTCCTGATTGTTCTTGGTCCTACCGAGATGCGAAGTCATTTTTCTGAAGCTGCGCCGCTTTCTCATTTATCCTTCTTTTTACAATGGTAGATGCAGCCTTCAATGAGCATTTGGCAAGCTCTAAGATCAACAATAAATACACAGAGATAGAAAAGCAGCGGCTTGAAAGTAATATCTGAAATACCGAGGCGAATATCAAGGATCTCGGTAAATGGCTGATAAACGCAATACTGCCGGTTGAATGCTACAATCAGCTGGCTTAAATTATAGAAGTCCGGAAAATTTGAACTAGCTCCAATGTGAATACTAAGTATAGGCGAGTCCAGCAACAAGAACGGATCATTGAACCATTTCTAAAAACCCACTTGTAGCGAAAAGAGTTATTGAACTATGAAAACCAATGGGGTGTTTGCCTTGCTTATGCAAATCTGGCAAGGGTTTCAGAAGAACAGAAACCTGCAAAATTGCTGGGTAGTCTACTCGGGCTCCCCTTAAGATTGATTTACCAAACCTATTATACGAAGACCTGCGCCAACTCTATGATTTATAGCCTTTTATAAAAATGACATTCTTCGAGGCCAAACGCAAGTAAGTTCTATAATACGTATACTTTTATTCTGTTTTCAAACTTAATGGCTATTCGTTTATTCCTTCATCCATCTTTCAAACATATATCTTTCGAGCGCCGCACCCATCCATAATCCAGATTCATTATCGGCACTAAAATGAATGCTTGCACTGTTCCGTGATTGGAAGCCGCATGCACCAAATCTAATAATGATGTTTCCCTTTAGAAAGGAAAATAGGAGTACTCTTTGCTTTTCGGAGTCATTTTCAATCTAAATATTCTCTATCAAACGCATTATAGCCAAAAACCAATGCTATTGGCACTGCAACGTTGAACAATATTCTTTGAATACAGTAAAAGGGCTTTGAAAGTCTGAACACATCGGAGAAGTAGTCTTCAAACAGAATAGCTTGTAAAAATGAGAGCCTGCCGTTTTTATTTAGTCTTCCTGCCTGGGAAAACCCTGAAATTGTCTCAAATAAACACCTTGTATTCAGTGCCGGCATCACTTTCCAGCGAACAACATTCCTTTTGTCAGAATTGTTCCACATGGAGTACGCCGTCTTAAGATGGATCGTAAGTATTTCTCCCAATAAAATTTTTTTCCGCACCGTTGAGCCTTACACTTGGCTCACCTTCAAGAATGGTGAAATCTTCAGCCGGCAAAGGTTGGTGATGCAATGGGGGCTCTTTGAAAACAGAACTAAAGCTCGCTTCCATTTCAAGTTTTGTGCCTTTTGTATCTTTGGACGTCTGCAAGAAGGTATATCCTGTCCAATTACCTCATTCCGTATCACTATATTGCGATAAGCCATTGCATATCGGTTATAATGTAAAGACGTTGCGATTTAAATTTGGATGTGCCAATTTAAAAAATCCTGGAAAGCCGATATCGTTATCGTATTTATCCAAGTTCTAGATAAGGATCAGAAAAAAAGGAATGGTTAACTCTTAAAGCTCATTTTACTGTTTATGCATACACTATGGGTGAGTATGCCCATCTTACGGAACATTGTTTTGGGCGCCGCCCGAAACCCGGACACATTAGAACGAATCTGTTCACAGGGAGGCATCACCACAGCCGATCTCGACAACCCGGATCTAAGACTTTCTCTTGAACAAAACTGTGCCCTTATGGATGCAGCGTTGCAGCTTTCCGGCGATCCGCACCTAGGGCTTCATATCGGGGAGCGAACAACGGCGGGGGTACTGGGCATCGCGGGTCATCTCATGGAAAGCAGCGAAGATCTCTTGACTGCGTTACAGTACTTACAACAATACACGGCTTCTTTTACCGTCATTTGCCATTTTGGAATCAAGGTGGCTGGCGATAATGCTATTTACACCTGTGAACCTATACCCATCTGGAATGATCTTTCTCCTGAAACTGCCAGGCAAAGTGTTGATATAGCCTTTTCCGGGGCACTACATATTCTCCGTCTCCTTACAGGGTTGCCGGTACAACCTACCCGGGCTCAATACCGATATCCGCGAATTAAGGATGCATCAGAACATGAACGGATACTGGGGTGCCGCCCCACTTTCAATCAACCCAGCAATGCACTCCTGTTTACAAAACAAGACTTGCAACACCGCATTATCGGTTATAACAGGGAGTTAAACAACATTTTGATAAAGCTCTTGGAACAAAAACTTCAGGAAGCCGAAGAAAACGGCTTCGTTCGCCGGGTTAAGACCATTATCCTTGAAGGAAGTCCTGTTTCATTCCCAACACTCGAAACGGTGGCTGCCCATATGCATCTCTCACCCCGCACGCTGCAGCGTAAATTGCAGGAAGAGGAAACCAGTTTCCGTGCTATAAGCGATTCTGTTAAGGAAGAACTGGCCCGGAACTTTTTGTCTTCTACCAATCGGACAGTCTCCCAAATAGCTGACAGGTTAGGCTACACTGAGCAGGCCGCCTTTCAACGGGCATTCCGGCAATGGACAGGCAAGACTCCAAAAGCGTATCGGAATGAAGCTGCAAAGAATGCATAAACGTAGTTATATACATGAGCTATAATGATAAGCAAGAGCAAAAGGAATATGTAGCCAACCTGCCTCGGCCAGTTCTTCTAAGCTTCTGCATGACCTTCTTCTTTTTGAGTGAATGAGCCTGCCGCACTTGGGTAAGGTGCTGATTGAGCAATTGATTTTCGAATAAGCTGTATGCCTAATGCTATCGGCCAAATGATCCCGGAAAGGAGATAGATATTGACACCTGTTTCGGATAGAAGGCCTGATCCAAGAACCGTTCCAATTGAATCCATTAGGCAGGCCACACCCGCAATGATGGACAACACACCAATGAATTTATTATCCCTGTGTAACAAGAGACCAAACCCGATCCACCAGGTTGCAGCAAACAGCACTTCGAGTATATTCCAGAGTCCTTTTGTTACCATGTGGGTGATGGTTGCAAACAGGGGCATAATAGCAGCTTGTCCTTCCTTGGATGCAGACAAATACTGCTGCATCAGCTCAGGCCATGCGGAAGTTAGCACCGCAGCTCCTATCGCACCTACAAGTGTATAGGCCGCACCCGAAAAGGTGAATAGTTGCACCCAGGGAGAATGGTATTTGTACTGTTGGTGCAGGTAAAAAACAAGGGGCAACAGAAGAAGGTAATAACCGACCATGTCAAGTAAGAGAAACCAGTAGGCTTGTTTACGATTGTGTGCATACTGAAGGATAAGGGTTGGTTCAGAAAATGCCTCAAAATTGTAATCTACTGCATTTGCTCCCAGAAAAATACAAGCAGCAGCTAAAAGGCCGGATAGGGCCGTGAGTGCACCGACAGTCAGTTTGTAGTTAGGTATATTTTCCATAAGGCAAAATTGCATTGCCGTGAAGCAGTGGGCGATGATAGAGGACGTCAAATCTTTGATACTTTACGCCAAAATAACATTGCTGAAGATTATGGGTGTTTCAAGTGATTTAGTGCAGCATAGAAATCTCCTATATAGATCAATGGGTTTACGAGGGAGTTTATCAACCGAGGAGCAAGCGTCACTGTTACTATGGCTTGTTGATTAGGCAAATGCCCCATAAACATAATAGCCAGCCTTGTAATGGTAGGTGAACTTCTCGCTGCAATTTTGCAATGAAGAAAAGTCAAGATTCGATTGTGAAATGATTATTTGAGCAGCTACAAAATCTAGGGGCTTAGTTCGAATCAACAATAAGGGTTAGAAGAAAAACTTGAAACTATTTGATTCTGAAACCGTTTCTGTTTTGCTCCCCTTAGCATCACTTTATCGAACCAATTCTACGAAGACCTACGACAATTTCATGATTTAGAACCTTATGTAAAGTTGGTTCCTTTTAAGGTCGAACGTTAGTAGACGCTGTATATCTTTCAATACGATTTCTAGTCGTTTTCTTTTAATGTGGAAAGAAAGCTCACCACATCACGAATCTCCTTTTTAGACAGAATGGCTTTCATGTCCGGCATACTCGATTGCGCGTTTACCCGCTTTGTTATCTGGTCCTTTGGTATAACTTCATTCAATCCGCTGCCGCTTTTAAGGGTAAGGCTGCTGTTGCTTTCTGCGAGCAACATACCGGAATGCGTTTTGCCATTCTTCGTAGTTACAGTAACTACTCCATAAC
>DASQNW010000407.1:0-4887 GCA_035644775.1 Chitinophagaceae bacterium
AATGTTCCGTTCCGTTGATTGATGTAGAGATAATCGTTTTCGTGGAAATCGTTTCCTACATACACATCCGGATAGCCATCAAGGTTTATATCGCTTACACAAATCCCGAGGCCATAACCTATGGCAGAACTATTGATGCCCGCTTCTTTGGTAGCATCAGCAAAATGCCCATCTTCGTTGCGGAACAGGCGATCGCCAGTTAGAGGGTGAAAGGTGTTGAGGAAGGTCTGGCGTGCTGCAAAGGTGCCGTTCTGATGTACTGAGTGATTGAGCAGGTAAGCATCAAGATCTCCATCCATGTCGTAATCAAAAAACGCAGCTTGTGTGCTGAAGCCCGAGAAGTCAAGGCCAAGTTCCGAAGCCCGGTCAATATAAAAAGGAACGCCATTTGCGCTAATGCCCTCACACACCAGGAACTGGTTTTTTGCCTTAAGTGTTTCAAAATTACCAACCCGGCAAATGTATATATCTAATAGGCCATCATTATTGATGTCTACAATCGAAACCCCAGTAGACCAACCATTATCCTGTGGAATGTTTGCTTGCCGCGAAACATCACTAAAAAGCAGGTTGCCCTTATTAAGAAACAATTTATTCTCGCCCTGGTTTGAGGCAAAGAATAAATCAATTTTTCCATCGTTATTCAGGTCTCCGGCACCCACACCCGCCCCGTTATAAAAGTACATGTACTTAAACATGTTGAATTGCGGTGTAGGGTTCAGACGATTTACGAAATTCAAACCCGTTCTTTCATGCTGCAATACTCGAAACAAAGCAGGTTCATCCTTCTTTGTACCACAGCTATAGATCAGTGCCGCTATAAAAAGCAAGGAGCAATATGTAAATGTCTTTGCTAAATGCATGAACAAATTGATAGCGTAATCTATTTTTTTGTGACGGTGGTTGTGCGCAGAGTGAACAATAAGGGACGTTCACTATTTTGAAGAACAAGCAATTGTTTTGATTTTTTCGTTTGCACTACTACCATATCTCTTACCTGCCCACGCAATTGCAGCCCTGAGCTTTTATTACTAACCCACTCCAGCACCTGGTTACCACGATTCAGCAACACATGCCCAAAGCTGGCATCTATCCTGGAAAACTGTGGAAGAAAATCAAACTCATTTCCGCCAAGGATTAAATCTTTCTTTTGATCTCCATTTATATCTGTGCAGATGATTGAATTGACAGAAGAGAGCTGCACCATCATGGGCAGCTTGGTTATAGTGAAGTTTCCATTGCCGTTGTTCCATGCAACGACGGAGGAGTTGTAGTTGAATTTCTTTTTGACAGCCTTGTTCATTTCATCTGAAGGAAACAGGTCTTGAACCGATTTGCTGGCGAAATCTACATACTTAAGATTCTGCTTTCTTAAAGATGCTATTTGATCGATCAACTCTCGTTTTAAAAATATTGGTTTGTCCTTGCCATCGGTGGTTGCCGTGATGATCTTTTCTGTGGTTCCATTATGGTCAAAATCGCTGAGCCACATTTTTACAGGAGCACTTTCTCCTGGACGGAGGTAGAAATTTTCACCAATGTTCCCAAGCACTAGGTCGTCATCACCGTCGTTGTCAAGATCATCGGCAACAACTGAGCGCCACCAACCAAACATACTGTTCATGTTCGTAGTGATCTCTTCAAAACGGTTGTTTTTGAAAGTAAATATTCTCGGCGACATCCACTCACCAACGATCACCAGCTCCTTATGACCGTCTTTTGTAACGTCTGTCCAAACTGCATCCGTAACCAAGCCTGTCTGACCAATGCGTTCATTTTTGATCTTAGCAATATCTGTGAAGTTGCCAGTACCGTCATTTACCAGTAAAGAACTTTGAGGCGTGACTCCATAGTTTTGTGGAATGTTTCTGCTGCCTACAAACAAATCCATGTCACCATCCTGATCAAAATCGTTCGCTACCACACAAGATGTATTTACGCCGTTGTTCGGTAATGAACGATCGTCAAGCTCAAAGTTGCCACTACCGTCATTTTTGAACAATCTATTTTGGTATTCAAGAGCGAGTGCAGGAGCTTTATTGCCACCTGATCCCACAAAGAGGTCAAGATCCCCGTCTTTATCGGCATCAAAAAATAAAGCAGCTACGTCCTCAAAGTTTGCAAGCCGATCGAAAAAGATGTTTTTCTTTTTTTGAAAACCTCCTGCTGTTTGCAGATACAGCTGCCCCGGCTGATTAGCTGCACCACAGATATAGAGATCTGTCAAGCCATCACCATTAACATCGCCATGAGCAGCTTTTGGTCCCTGTCTGGAGAGCATCATAGGAATACCACGTTCGTAGTAGAAATCAACATAGTCGTCCTCCTGGTGCTTATCAAAGTCTTGTTGCAGCAGTTGAAAAAAGGTTGGTGTTTCTGTTGATTGTGGAGTGGTAAACTTCTCAGCGGCCTCCTGCTTTATAGTGTGGGATTTGTTGAGCGCGAGGTTCTTGTGCCTAGATATTGTTTGATCAGGCCAGATAATCGTAACAGAGTCAACAGGTTTGTTGCCCAGCCCCACAATTAGTTTGTAATCTACCGATGATTGAAATCCTCTGCTGGGTATCAGTTCACGTGTGATTACTTGTTCTCCCTGGTGGATCCGGACCGTGCTCCCAATAGCGAAGCTGTTTGCCCCTTTTCCCATTAAGCTAAAACCTATGTAGTTGTTTCGCGTTCGCTCCCCGCTTTGATTTTGATAAACAAAAGATGTTGCGTTTACATTATTGACCACCAGGTCCAGGTCTCCATCATTATCAAGGTCACCATATGCAGCGCCGTTCGAAAATGAAGGTTGTGCCAGGCCCCAGTTTGTTGCTTCATCGGTAAATTTCAGCTCTCCATTATTCCTGTAAGCTTTGTTGGGAATAGGGTGAGAAGGCATTCTCTTGATAATTTCATCAACTGCCTCTTTTTCCCCGGTGAAAGCCATTTTCTGCATTACGTCGTTAGCGAAAAAATCGATAAAGTCCTGGTCTGTCACATCGTGATAAATGCCGTTGCAGATGAAGAGATCAGAAAGGCCGTCGTTGTCAGCATCGAAAATCAACCCTCCCCAGCTCCAGTCAGAAGCTGCGACACCGCTGTAGAAACCTGTTTCTACAAACTTGCCATTTTGCTTGTTGATTTGCAAAGTGTTTTGCATGAACTGATTGAAGAAGCCAGAAGAAACTTTCAGATTGTTTACATCAATATTCTCGAATGAAGAAGTTGTTTTTAAACGATAGTCATCGTTCGGCAGCATGTCTGTAGTGAAAATATCAGGGTAGCCGTCGTTGTTGATATCTGCTATATCTGCACCCATTGAAGAATGGCTGATGTGCTGCATCCAATTTTCCAGATCCTCTTTGAAGCTGCCATCTTTCTGATTGATGTACAGGTAATCGCGTTCGAAAAAATCATTGCTGACATACAAGTCCGGATAATGATCACCGTTTAGATCGCCCACAGTTACGCCAAGGCCAAAACCTATAAGGCTTCCGAAGATGTTTGCTTCTTTACTGACGTCGGTAAACTTGCCTCCTTCGTTTCTTAATAGTTTATCTCCACCTCCTTTCAGAAAATCTGCTACCGGCCAGTCCTCCGCCCGCAGCTCACGCTTGTTTGCATAGTTGAGCGTGTTTACTGGAATAAAGCTGTTTTTTAGAATGTAGCAGTCAAGATCTCCATCTAGATCATAATCGAAGAATGCAGCGTGTGTTGTGTAGCCGTCTTCATTCAATCCATACTCTTTTGCAGCTTCGGTAAAAGTGAGGTTCTTGTTATTGATGTAAAGCTCGTTCTCGTTACTTATGCCCTGCTGAAAACCTGCGTTGCAGACGTAAATATCCAACCATCCGTCGCTATTAATGTCCACCAACACAACACCTGTTCCCCATTTTCCTTTATCTACAAAGCCAGCCTTTGTAGTGATGTCTTCGAATTGAAAATTGCCTTTGTTTACGTAAAGCTTGTTGCTGCCCATGTTGGCCGTAAAGAATACATCCGATAATCCATCGTTGTTAATGTCGCCGATAGCCACACCGCCACCGTTGTAAAAATTTCGATAGCTAAAAATGTTGAAGTCTTTCGTGTTGTGAATGTTGTTGGCGAAGGTTATACCTGTATTTTCTTTCAGCTCAAATAGGGTAGGCGGAGCTGCCTGCTTATTCGAGCAGGAGAAAATAGTAAACAATGCAATCAGGTGCAGGACAGTGAAAACCTTCATTGGCAGCTTTGTTGAAAAGAAAAAAGGCCATTGCAAAATGACCTTTTTTCCTATAAATGAAATACTAAAACTTAATATCCAGGATTCTGTTCCAGGTTCGGATTGATAGCGAGCTGCTCGTTTGGAATGGGGAACACCAGGCGACTTGGATCTGACTGACCTTTTTCTGTCCATGGCTGAAGGAATTTGCCAAAGCGTATCAAATCATTTCTTCTCCAGCCTTCGATGTACAGTTCTCTTGATCTTTCATCAAGGAGGATCTGCTCTGTTAAATTTGTGAGAACCGACGCTCCTCTTTTAGCTCTGATTGCATTTACCAGAAGGAGGGGGGCTGCAGGTGCAACAGAGGTGGCTGTGCCGCCTCTCATAATTGCTTCGGCTTTCATTAACAATACGTCTGCATAACGGAAAATAACATAATCGTTATCAGCCGGGAACTCAACAGGTTTGGAGGGGTCATTGTTCTGAAATTGCGGTATGTATTTTATAACGCGAACACCGGTAAGTTCGAGCGTATTGGCATCAGTTTCTTTCAGCTTCACTTCTTTTGTAAATATCAGAGGCTTGCCTTGCCTTGTAGTCAACGCCACTCCACCCGGACCAAATTGCTGCCCAATGAGCAGGCCGGCATTATAGCCGGTAACATTTGTTAAGCCGGGGTAGTTATAGCTTCTGCGGGT
>DASQNW010000408.1:0-5970 GCA_035644775.1 Chitinophagaceae bacterium
CCATCATCTCCCTTTCGCTGATCGTATTTGTCGTTTGCAACAGACGATCCGCAAGGGTACTCTTTCCGTGGTCAATATGGGCAATAATGCAAAAATTCCGGATATTCTTCATAAACACGTTGCGCTGATTCAAGCCCGCAAAGGTAGCATTTTGGAGGTCACAAGAATGTCGCAACACGCTCCTTTAACAACATAGCTACCTCTGGTTTTTTTTGCTCACACGGTAACCGGGTCCATAGAGGCTGTCAAACCTTCTTGAAATTTCAATAGTGTTGAATTTTGCAGATGCGGCTTGTGATATTCTGAGGAGATCAAATGAAGAATAGCTGCTTTTTAACTTCAACATCGCTTTAGTTAATGCTGTGCGGTCATTAGGATCTATCAAAATTCCATTTGATTGGTCCACAAGTTCTGGAACAGCGCCTACACGCGTGGCAATTACCGGGAGCCCACAACAAAGTGCTTCTGCCGTTACGCAGCTGAATGTCTCTGATAAGCTAGACAGAACAAAGCAATGGGACTGCTGCATTATGTTAGCAACCGTTCTTTGGCAAACTTCCCCTATAAATTGTACATCGCTGTCCGTTAGACCAAGCTCTTTAGCAAGATGGTGATAAGTAGCATCCCTGTTACCAACCAATATCAATACAGCGTCTTTTATTTCATAATGATAAACAAGATCATACATGGCATTCAAAAGCAATTCAATATTTTTAACTGGCGCCATGTTAGAAACATGAATGAAGGTAAATCGCTCGTTTTTTTGATGTTGGTATTTGAACAAGGTGTCATCTACCACGTTGGGCAGAACCTCACAATCATTCTTCACAACATTTTTCGAAATTGCTTCAGCCAAGAATGAGCTAACGGGTAGAACTTTGTCGGCGCTGCGAAATATCAAGCGGATCAATCTTCTAACAATTGAAGGCTTCGACGAAAAGCTACATGGACTTTCATACACATAAATGCCTGAGTGTTCCGTGAGGTAATATTTAAACCCAAACCGCCATCTTAAAAACAATCCAAGTAATCCCGCTTTCCAAGCTACATGAACATGAACATGATCAGGCTTCCCGTTCAACTTGATATACCGTTTTACAGCCGCCAGGCTCAGACTAAACCACATAATCTGCTTAGAGATACGTGATAAGAGACTTCGGCTACTTCTGAAATAAATGATTTCTTCTGTCAGCCCACCTTTATGAGTGGTGTTTATGGTAGTTTGCACAACTTTCTGTGACTGTGTCACGAATAAAACATGAACATCATTATTCAGTGAAGCCGCATTAGCATGACGTGCTATGAAGTCGCCATCAAACTGGTCATCTTCATTTGGATACCAGCTTACCAGCCAAAGAATCTTTTGTTTTGACAAAGCTACATGTTCAATAATACTATCACCTGAAAGCGCTCGATACAGAGTGCAAAATCGCTTCAGGTGGAAGCATATTTCGAATTCAAGTTAATTGATCAAGTTCAAATTCACTTCAAACCCATTGCAAGCTTCAACACCACAGCGATGAAACACCTTTTGAAAACAACAAGCTAAACGATCATGAAATCTTCGTGTAGACTTTCAACACCTGCAGTTGCAAAAAATCCTTTCGATTGATATAGTAGTAAAACAAGAAATAAAATATCGGAACAAAACTCAAGAATCTGAATAATGCTATATCGGAGATTAACCCAACAACCGCTAACAGCAGCAGCAGCACCAAACCCGTTAGAAAAAGATTATTGTCTATTACGCAAGCTACCTTAAGGTAAAGGGTGTTTGTTTTATCATATGCCAGCTCAACCGGGCGGGTAATATGAAATCCATCCGTAGCTACCAGCTTTAGGCGGTTCTCTGTAGTTTTGATTACAACGGGCCTGTTCTTGGGCAAGGTGTAAATGTTCTTTCCGTTTACAACTATCCGAACGTTGAGAAAGTTAAGAAGCAATTGATTTTGTCTTGAAATGACGATATATCTCTGTGCTGATCTTATTTCTTTAAAGCTTGTATGATTTTTATAAAGTCGTTAGGCAATAGCGAAGCACCCCCTACAAGTCCTCCATCTACGTCAGCACAGGCGAATAGTTCTTTTGCATTACCCGCCTTTACACTGCCCCCGTAGAGAATAGATACTTCGTCGGCTATTTGCTTGTCGAATTTTGTCGCTAACACAGAACGCAAATGACTGTGCATTTGTTGTGCCTGCTCAGTGGATGCAGTCTTGCCTGTGCCTATTGCCCAAATTGGTTCATACGCGATAACAACTTTTTTTATAGCCTCTGCATCCAGGTGAAATAGCGACTCTTCCAACTGCACCTGCACATATATGTTTTGCTCCTCTTTTTCGCGTATAGGCAATGGCTCTCCACAGCAAAAGATGGGTGTTATCTGGTGCTGTAGACAGATATCTATTTTTTCAGCCAGCATCTTGTTGCTTTCCTGGAAAAATTCTCTTCGTTCACTGTGTCCAACGATGCAATATTTAACGCCAATCGATTCCAGCATGAGCGCAGACACCTCGCCTGTAAATGCACCCTCTGCTTTCGAGTAGCAATTCTGCGCTGCTATACAGTAGTTATTTAGATTGGCAACTTCGCTATTGGCCATGATCAGGTATGGAAACGGCACCGAAAAAATAGCCAGCTGATGATCTTTCAAATCAATACGTGCTTCTAATATTTCGTCTAATAACTTTTCTGCCTCCTGGTAAGTCAGGTTCATTTTCCAATTTGCTGCTGCTATTTGTTTTCTCATCGTTGGTTTTAATAATGGTCAAAGATATGTTTCAGAATAGTTTCCTCATTTGGTGTTATTTTTTGCTTTTTGAGCGCCTTCCAATTGGCAACGTCTGCTAATGCCTTGTCAAATTCATACCGTTCCAATCCATCGCTTCCCCACGAAAAGTTGGGAATGTATTTCGGTGTTAACCCGCTTCCAAATACATGCGCAGAAACCCCTATAACAGTACCCGTATTGATAGCGGTGTTGATTGAGGTTCGAGAATAATCACCCATGATGACACCGCACTTTTTACCGGCATTCACGAGGCCTCCGTGCGTCCATACCATTATGCCGGAGCCGGTGTTCTTCATATTTGAACAGGAAGTGCCTGCTCCAAAATTGCACCACTCTCCAATTACTGCGTCTCCAACGTAACCATCATGTGCCTTATTTGAGTTTCCGAAGAACACGGAGTTTTTGACTTCTCCTCCTACCACGCAATCAGGACCAATAGTAGTAGCGCCATAAAGTTTTGCTCCCATTTTTATAGTTGCCCCCTCACAAATTGCAATAGGTCCCCGTAGCATGCTGCCCTCCATTACCACCGCGCCTCTCGCAACATACACCGGACCATCAGTAGCATTGATAACGCAATGTTCAACCTGTGCCCCTTTCTCCACAAAAACACGTGACGGGTTAATCAACCTGTTTGTCGATGATATTTTCTGTGACTTCTTTCTTTTCGACAGAAGCTCAAAATCCTGCTCGATTGCCCACCTGTTTAATTGAACAATATCCCATGGAAAGCAGACTTCCTTCAATTCTTCGTTGAGCTCAATTGCTTTTGCAACTTTTATCTTGTGTTCGCTCACAACCTCCTTCTGTGAAATACAGTACACCACGTTTTCTTTGCCGGGTACCGAGATGAACTGACTGGGCTTGAGTTTCCTAACCTGTTTCACCAATTTAGTGGTTGGTAATACGTTTCCATGGATTAGCAAAATAAGATCACTCCCGAGGTTTTTGTCTATGTGAATGGATCGGTCAAGGTCTTTATAGTCATCTTCGTATTTGTCGAAAGAGGGGGCTTCCAATAGCAGCTCCCATTTTTCACGGATCGTTAGTATACCTACTCTGATGTCCTGAACCTGCCGCGTTAAGGTAAACGGCGATAAATTCTGAGGCTGACAAAACTCTTCTGTGAAAACGATCTTTTTCATAGCCCTTCTTTTGTGGTATATAAAAATAAAAAATCCCCTCCGTAGCTGGAGGGGACTTAATGTTGTTAAGGAGAACGTTTATTTCTTTTTCTCGTATTTCTTTTTGAACTTATCAATTCGGCCTGCTGTGTCTACCAACACATTTTTACCGGTGAAGAACGGGTGCGACATATTCGATATCTCGAGCTTTACCAGCGGATACTCGTTTCCGTCTTCCCACTTAATGGATTCTTTTGTTGCTGCAGTAGAGCGGCTCAAAAAAGAATGACCATTACTCATGTCTTTAAACACAACGTAACGGTATGACTCTGGATGAAGACCTTGTTTCATTTTTACTGTTTTAAGGCTAATGAGGCGCAAATTTAGGGCAATCCTGCTTTTCTGCCAAACAACAGGTTTGTTAATTATTAGCTTCTCATATTAATATATTGCATGGGCAGGTCCAGGTCCGACGATTTGCATAGTTGGATCACATCCTGTAAATCGTCGATTTTCTTTCCCGTAACCCTTACCGTATCATCCATTATCTGTGCCTGCACCTTTAAGCCAGAATCCTTAATGAGCTTGACAATCTTTTTTGCATCTTCCTGTTTTAGTCCATTTCGCACCGGCACTTCTTTTTTTACCAGTTTGCCACTCTGGAACGGCTCTTTCGACACGTCTAAAGCAGCAGGGTCAATTCCCTGCTTCATGGATCTGCTGATTAATACATCTATCAACTGTCGAACTTTCATATCATCCCCTGCTTCCAGTTCGATTTTTGAATCTTTTTTGTTTAACTCGATTCTGACGTGGGAATCTTTGAAATCAAACCGGTTGGTGATCTCTTTGGTAGTTACGTTCACAGCATTATCCAGCGCCTGCATATCTACTTTACTAACGATGTCGAACGAAGGCATAATGACTAATTTATTCCTGTAGAAAAAGTGCTTAAATATACAATGAAAAAAGAAGCCCCTTTAGAAAAAGGGGCCGGTGTTCACATGAGAAAAATAACTTAATGCAGACTGATGACGCGAGTAATTTTCCACCGCTCATCCTGCTTTTGCCAGATGTGTACAAACTTGCCGGCCGGGCTGGGCGTGCCGGACTTGTCTTGAACATTGTGGAAACGATGCTTACCCATCTGCACTGCGCCATAGCCTGGAATTGCATAAACTTCAATGCTTCCTTTTACCAACTCCCTTTGCACTTTTCCGCAAATGTTGTTTTTTAATGATTCAATCAATTGCTGCTTAGAGGTGGTCAGGCCACCTTTGTCGTGGTAGAACTCTATATCGGCTGAAAGCAATTCTTCAAAAACTTCGAGCTTACAAGTATTGTACGCCTCAAAAAGAATGCTGTCGTTCTTCACTATGATATCAAAAAGTTCTTCTGAGGCCGACGTGTGTACAGGTTTATTCTCCAGAGCCAGGCTGTCTATACTCTTTGAAGAAACACAGGCCGAGGCAAGCAAGGTTATGATGATTACCAGCGAATAACTTTTCATTTTATTTTTATTTTGACTTCTTACTCTCGTAATGTGAGATAAAGGTTATTAGTTTCCGCCTCCTACTTTCACACGGTTTTGCTCATCGACGCCTCCGTTCTTCCGTTGCCTCTGATCTTTGATCGGCTTACCAAACCTGTAGGAGAAAGCTAAATTCAGGACGCGGCTGTCTCTTCTGTTTTCGAAATGTGCCCGGGTGTTTTGAAAGTTAATGTCACCTTTGGGGAATTGAGTGTAAAACATATCCCGAACGCTCAGTTTAAGAGAACCCTGTTGTTTTAGAATTTGTTTGCTTACGCCTGCAGAAGCTGCTCCCATCGGCTGAATTAATATTTGCCCTTCAATGCCTTTTGTTCTATACCAGCCACTCAATTCTGCACTCCATCCCTTGTTAAACTTCAATTGATTGTTGATGTTCATCGTTAAGTTAGTTGCCTCAATATCAATGTACTCGCCGTACAAGAGTCCGCTGAATTTATTGTAATTGTAGTTCGCGTATATATTACTTGACCACCATTTAGCAATTGGCACCTGAGCACTTATTG